>JBBSAR010000017.1:0-21181 GCA_038252125.1 Desulfatiglandales bacterium | reverse complement strand
CCATTATCGAATCGGGGCTGGATATCCCAACGGCGAACACCATCATCATCAACAATGCGGATCAACTGGGACTGGCCCAGATCTATCAATTGAGAGGAAGGGTGGGCCGGGCAAAAGAAAAGGCCTACGCCTACCTGCTCATTTCCAAGGGAACCACCCTTACAAAAGACGCCCAGAAAAGGCTGAAGGCCCTCATGGACTTCACCAGTCTCGGGGCGGGACTGCACCTGGCCATGCATGACCTTCAAATCAGGGGAGGCGGCAATGTGCTGGGATTTGCCCAGGCGGGACATATTGCGGCGGTGGGGTATGAGCTTTACGTAAAACTGATAGAGCGGGCGGTTTCGGAACTGAAAGGGGAAGAGTTTGAGGAGGGTATCAACCCGGAAATAAACGTGGACATCCCCGCATACCTTCCCGGGCACTACGTTATGGACACCGACGTTCGGCTGAACCTGTATCGCAGGCTGTCCGCCGCCGCCCATGCGTCGGAATTGCAGGAACTGGTGGAAGAAGTCACGGATCGATTCGGACCACCCCCTGAAGAGGTGCAAAATCTGTTTGCCGTCATGTCCATCAGGCTGCGGATCAAGGACCTCCGGATCGTTCGACTGGACATCGGCTCCCATGCCCTCACGGCCACCTTCCTGGATGGAAAAGGGGTGGACATGGAAAAGCTCATGGCAACCGTTGCTTCAAGACCCGGAAAATTCCGTTTCACCCCCCAGGGAAAGCTCATCATAAACATGGGCCGTCTCTCCTTTCCCCAGGATCTGCCTGTGGTGGAAAAGACCCTTAAACTTCTGGATACCGGACGTTCTTGAACAGGATCTAACGGGATGAATTCGGCCTTTTACAGAAGGCCCTTTCTCTTTTCAAACTCTTCTACAAGGGCTGGAATAAACCGTGTCAGGTCTTCCTGAATGCAAACATCCGCGATATTAAAAATGGGCGCTCCGGGGTCCGTCGAGATGGCCACGATAAATCCGGCCCCCTGCATACCGACCTGGTGGGGCATGGCGCCGGAAATGCCGCAGGCCAAATAGAGCTTCGGCGATACGGTCGCCCCCGTAAGGCCGACCTGCCGTTTGTATTCCAGCCAGCCCATATCGCAAACCGGCCGCGAACCCGCCACCGCGGATCGCGGAAACAAGGCCGCAAGCTGCTCAACAAGCCGCATATTTTCCTTCTCGCCCACACCCCTGCCCGCGGCCACCACAACATTGGCCCCCGCCAGACCAGCATCCTCACACCGTGAAACAGCTATCCCCATGGACCGCATCCTTCTCGGCGCCGCGCTGGAAATCCTTATCTCCACCTGTCCGGAAATCCTGTCCCCTTTTTCAAAGGTTCTGAATGCGCCCGGCTGAACAAGGAGAACCGCGGTCTCGGCGATCGGGAGCACATGCGTCACGATTTTTCCGTGGTAGGCCGCCCTTGAAAAACAAAGTCCCTCCTCTTTTTCCACGAGCCCATTCACCCCGGTGATACAGGCCGCTTCAAGACGAACGGCCAGACCCGGGCCGAAATCCAGTCCCCGGGTGGTCTGTGCGGCCAGGATGAAAACCGGATCCAGCTCGGGGATAACCTCAGAAAGCAAATCTTTGGCAAGTTCCCCGTTGTAGGCCTCAAAATGACTGTTGTGGATGGCAAGCACGGACTCCCCCGAAGCCTCGGCCAATTCCCGTGCAGGCCTTTCCACATCAGCTCCCGGCAGGATCACCTTGACCGGCAGAGGATTCACCCGTATGATTTCTTGAGCCAGGGCCAGCAGTTCATAAGTGACCGGGTTTACCTGGTTGCCCCGAAGTTCGGCTATGATGACGATATGTTTATCCATTCAGAAAAGCAACGCCTCCTTTTCCAGGATATCCAGAAGCCGGGACGCCTTTTCTTTCATCGTGCCTTCAAGGAAAACCCCTGCCCGCGTCTTTCGTGGATACGCCACCCCCACCATCTTTTGGCGATCCCTCACGACCGGAAGGGTCTCCGAAGAAATCACCAGGGCCCGCTGCTTTTTCGCACGCAACAGGTTTGAAAGCGTGGGATAACGGGGTTCATTGGCGCCCGTCTGAAACGTGAGGACCGCGGGAAGGACGATTTCCAGCAAGGGTCTTTGCCCCCCTTCGATCTCCCGTTCCACGGTAACCACCCCCGCGGCCGGATCAATCCTTTCCGCAATCACGGACGTAGCGCATGGCCAATGCAACCGTTCCGCCAGCATGGCCCCAACCAGCCCGTGCATATGATCCTCGGCCATAACACCGGCCAGGATGAGATCATACCCTTTTCCCGCGGCATAACCGCCGATCCAGGAGGCAATAGTAAACGGCTCAAGCGGATCATCGCCGGAAACAAGGATATGAATACCGGTATCCGCGCCCATGCCCATGGCCCTCTCCAGGACCTGTGCAGCCGGACCGGGTCCCACGGTAATGGCATCCACCATGGTTTCCGGCAGGCTCTCCTTCATCAGGAGCGCCTCTTCCAAAGCAGACTCATCCGCACGGTTCATCCAGGATTTAGGTCTTCCCCCGGGAATCACACGACCGCTTTCAGGGTCCACCTTGAAAACCGTCTCCGCATCCGGGACCTGTTTAACACAGACAAGAATTTTCATATAAAGACCTCCTATGCAGGAAGGTTAGAATTCATCATCAATAATATCGTGATAGAAATGGCTTTTCAACAAAAAAGCGAGCGAGCGTTCGGTTTTTTATTGACTTCAGTAATCGAAAATTATAAGTTCTGCCCACGATCAATCCCACAGAATCGAAACGGGTAGTATCCATGAGCGCCATCTACATGATCCGGCATGGTCAGGCCTCCTTTTCCAGCAGCAACTACGACAGGCTTTCCGGCCTGGGACGCACGCAATCCGAAATTTTGGGGGAGTACCTGTTTCGTCTCGGCATTTCATTCGATGCGGTTTACGCGGGATCTCTGCTGAGACAGACCCACACCGCGGAAATCGCGCTTCGTCATATGGCGGGTCCTTCCCAAGACAACCCGGCTGCCGCCGATCTTAAATCTGAGGCCCCCAAGTCCAAAGTCCTGCAGCCGGATTCCTTGCAAATTGACCCGGGATTTAATGAATATGATTCGCAACCTGTCATGCAGTCTCAGCTGCCCGGGCTACTGAGGGAAAATCCTTCCCTTGCCCGGGACCTGGAACATCTGAATGAGCGTGGATCTTTCCAGAGGGTATTTGAAGGAACGATCCTCCGCTGGATTTCGGGAAATTATGACGATGAAGGAATCGAAACCTGGAAGGCCTTTACTGCCCGTGTACGGGAAGCCATGAAAAAAGTCATGGGCGAAAACGGCCGTGGAAAGACGATAGCCGTTTTCACCTCGGGCGGCCCCATCTGCGCGGCCGTGCAGATGGCTATCGGCGTCACCGATGAAACAGCCATACGACTGAATTGGCAACTTCGGAACACCTCTGTCTCGGTGTTCAAGTATAATAACCAAGGGTCGTTCTTGCATTCTTTTAATTCCATACACCATTTACAGGACCGCGGAGACCCGAACCTGCTCACCTACCGTTAGGAGGAAATGATGGACTTTACCGTATCTGAAAGGTTGCAAACCATTCTGGACATGATGAAAGAATTTGTCGAACGGGAGTTGATCCCCATGGAGCCCGAGTTCATTGCCAAGGGCTTTAACGCCATGCTTCCCGAGATCGAAAACAAACGAAATATGGTTCGAAAAATGGAGCTCTGGGCGCCCCTTCATTCAGAGGAATTCGGAGGGATGGGTCTCAGCCTCATGGAGTATGCCCTGGTTGCCGAGGCTCTTGGCGGGACCCCTCTGGGACTATATGTCTTCGGTTGCCAGGCCCCGGACGCGGGAAACATAGAAATTCTGCACAAGTTCGGAACAGAGGAGCAGAAAGAGAAATACTGCCGCCCCAACGTGGAAGGCAAAATCAGGAGTTGCTTTTCCATGACCGAAGTGGAAGTAGCCGGTTCCAACCCCACCTGGATCCTCACTACGGCCGTCAAGGACGGGGACGATTACGTCATCAACGGCAACAAGTGGTATACGTCGTCCGCCGACGGCGCGGCATTTGCTATCGTCATGGCGGAAACAAATCCCGAATCCCCCTCCATACATACGCGCTCCAGCATGATTATTGTCCCGACCGATACCCCCGGGTTCAACCTGGTCCGCAACATATCGGTCATGGGTCACACGGGCGACGGATGGCACAGCCACGCGGAAATCCATTATGAGAACTGTCGGGTTCCCCAAAAGAACCTTCTTGGCGGAGAGGGAATGGGCTTTGTCATGGCCCAGCAGAGACTAGGCCCCGGGCGCATCCACCACTGTATGCGCTGGATAGGCATCTGCAACCGCTGCTTTGATCTCATGTGTTCCTACGCCTTAAAGAGACGACGGACTCCCACACAAGTCCTGGCTGATTCGGACATCATCAAAACCTACATCGCCGACAGCGCCGCCGAAATCCTCTCAGCCCGGCTCATGGTCCTCAGTACGGCCTGGACCATTGAAAACGTAGGCGTAAAAGCGGCCATGAAAGACATCTCCATCATCAAATTCTACGTGGCAAACGTCATGCAGAAGGTGGTGGACAGGGCCCTCCAGGTCCATGGAGGCCTCGGCATGACGGATGATACGCCCATTGCCATGTATTTCCGGGGTGAGCGCGCTGCCCGCATTTATGACGGCGTCGATGAGGTGCACAAACTCTCCGTGGCCAAAAGGATACTAAAAGAATACAGGGATAGAATCGTACGCTGAACGACCCTGAAAGCCCATGACGGATCTCTTGAATTTCGACATTTTCACACAGAAGGTAGCCTTCTCCCGGAACGATATCTGTCGCGAGGTCTATCGGAATCATCGGCAGGCCATCAAGATAAAGAAAGAAAAGACGCTTGCGAAAAACCTTATGGGCATCTTTGATGCGGCCCTGAGAATCAGCAATGAAAAGGGCTTTAATGCCATGACCATGCGGGATTTGAGCAGGGAAAGCGGCCTCAGCATGGGAGGGTTGTACGCCTATTTCAGGGGCAAGGACGATCTGCTGGAGATGCTCCTGCAAACCGGCCAGACCACCACCAGAAAGGTCATGGAAGAACATCTGCAAGATGTGAACGACCCGGTCGGCAGGCTCCGTGCCGCCATCCGAACCCACGTTTTTCTTAGTGAGGTGATGCTCCCCTGGTTCTACTTTTCCTACATGGAGGCTCGCCACCTGGGAACCACCCAGAAACAGAAGGCCATAAAGGGGGAACTGGCATCGGAGAAAATTTTCTCCGACATTATTGAGGAGGGAATAAATCAGGGACTGTTCCGGGTTGATGACAGCCTGCTGGCGGCATCCGTAATCAAAGCGATGCTTCAGGACTGGTATGTAAAACGATGGAAGTACTCAAAACGGAAAATCGACGTGGAGCAGTACGCAGGCTTCGTCATTCAATGCGTGGAAAGGTTCTGTCGATCGGATTAAAAAGGAGGGATGCAAATGAATTACACGGATCAACCAATCAGCGTCAGGAAAGGGGAAGAACTGGACAAGGAGCGCGTGGCGGCATTTTTAAGAGACGCCATTCCCGGCCTTGGCGGAGACCTTTCCATCCGACAATTTCCGGGAGGATACAGCAATCTTACCTATATGCTGGGTATGGGAGACCGGGAATTTGTCCTGCGCCGTCCCCCCTTTGGAACCAAGGCAAAGTCCGCGCACGACATGTCCAGGGAGTACAAGATTCTTCGAGCGCTGAGACCGGTCTTTCCCTACTGCCCCAAGCCACTGGCCTTTACGGATGATCCCTCCATTATGGGCTGCCCTTTCTATATCATGGAGCGCCTGCAGGGGATTATCCTTCGCAGGGATCTTCCCCCCGGCATGACTCTGACTCCGGATAAGGCCCGACAACTCTGCGAAAACCTTATCGATCTACAGGTCGAACTGCATTCCATCGACTACGAAAAAATCGGTCTGAGCAACTTCGGCAACCCGGAAGGGTATGTAAAACGCCAGGCCGAAGGCTGGACTGCGCGATACCGCGCCGCAAGAACCGATGATGCTCCGGACTGGGAAGAGATCATGGCATGGATACTGAACAATATGCCGCCCGACTCCAACAGGCCCGGCATTGTTCACAATGACTACAAGCTGAACAATTGTGTTCTGGACGAAAAGGCCCCCACCCGCATTACCGGGATACTTGACTGGGAGATGGCCACCATCGGGGATCCTTTGATGGATCTGGGAAATTCCCTGGGGTACTGGGTTCAGGCGGATGATCCGCCGGATATGCTCATCATGCGGACGATGCCCACGCATATAGCAGGGGCGCTCACCAGGGAAGAGATCATAAACCGGTATGCGGAAAAATCGGGGCGGACCATTTCAGATGTCAATTTTTATCTCTGTTTCGGGATGTTTCGGCTGGCGGTCATCGCCCAGCAGATCTATTATCGTTATTACCACGGCCAAACAAAAGACGAACGATTCAAAAAGTTGATTTTTGCCGTCCACACACTGGAGAAGGCTGCACGCCGGTATCTGGATTAAAACCCTTGCAATCCGCTGCCTCTTTCCAAATTGATTTGCCATACCCCCATCTTACGTGTTATTATTTGGTGCATTATAGGGAATCCGGAACGTATGCCGGGTTCTCGCGTTCACGGAACTGATGAACCGGATCGGTTTTCATCGCAAAGGAGGGGCATATGGATGGACACCCGGCCACGCGTATCTTCAACCATGAGAAGATAGACGAACTCTTTCCAAAGGAACGCGCCAACCAGTTTTTCGAGGCGCTTTTCGGGGATCATACAGAGGGGGCTTATGATATTGCCCTGAAATTCGTAAAACACACAGGCAACATCCTCCAATTCGAGTTTCACCTCACACAGCGTCCGGGACAATGTCTGGCCTGCAATCTCACCGCCGGTCTGCCATCGGTCTTCTCGCGCCATCCGGTAATCAATGTCAAAGGTTTGGTCGGACAAATCGACCAGTTGCTGGACGGTCAGACGCGATGCACTGATTGGCGCCTTGGCGCGACGCGCGAGATATCAAGAGAACTTCACGTCATTCCCCTCATTATTTCCATTAACCAATAGGCCTTTTTTCCCAGAAAAACACTCCCGTAAAAAACGTTCGGATTATCGCTTTCATAAAGGAGGCCCCGATGCCATTTGAAAAGATCCATGGAATAAACATCTATTACGAAATACACGGTCAAGAGACAGGGAAAAGACCGATTGTTCTGCTTCATCACGGGATGGGTTGCACAAAGATCTGGAAAGAGATTTACCCGGATCTGACCTACAGCGGATATCGAATCATCTCCTACGACAGAAGAGGGTTCGGCGGCTCGGAGAAAGATACGGATTTCACGGACTTTTACAAAAGCGACCGGTATCGGACGGAGAGCGTTTCCGAATTGGACGCCCTGATGAATTTCCTGGACATTCACAGCTTTCACCTGATCGGTCAGTGCGAGGGGGGAGTGGTTGCTCTGGATTACGCGGCAGCTTTTCCTGGGCGTGTTCTCACGGTCGCCACATCAAGCACCCAGTGCTACAGCACAACCTCCATGCTGGAGGAAAATGCTCAAATGTTTCCCAAGACTTTCCGCGAGCTTGCTCCGGAACTCCAGGACAAGCTCACGGAATGGCACGGACCGGGCGCCGAAACTTTTTTTAATCAGTTCCGTCTGTTCGGCGGCGCCTATGGAAAGGATGTCTTCGATATCAGGCCCGTCTTGGCCTCCGTAACCTGCCCGTCCTTGGTCCTCTATCCCGACAGAAGCGCCCTCTTTAAAGTGGAGCAGGGAGTCGCCATGTATCGGGGGCTTCCAAAGGGCGAGCTGGCCGTTCTGCCCTCCTGCGGGCACAACACCTACCAGTACCGGCCCCGGGACTATGTTCGCATTGTCCTGGATTTTTTAAGCAGGCATCAAAATCAGGATGCAAATCCCAGTAAAAGCGAGATGGTGGAAATGTCCTGTCTCGCGGTGAAGAAGGAGAAATTATGAAACAGGTAATCATCGTTGCCCTTGTTGTTTCCACTTTATTGGTATTATCAATTGAATCGGGTTATACAGGGTGGAATCCGGATAAATCAGAAACCGCCGTAAACCAAGATATTCAAGATTACGAAGTAGCGCAGGCCATTGCTGATTTCAAAAACAGCGATCCCGGCATGAAGGTCTTTTTTGAAAAAGCCTATGGGTTTGCAATATTCCCAACAGTAGGCAAAGGGGGGGTGGGCATTGGAGGTGCTTATGGGAAAGGAAAAGTTTATAGCAAAGGAATCATGGAGGGAACATCAAGCCTTATGCAATTCACCCTTGGTTTCCAATTCGGGGGTCAGGTATACAGTGAAATTATTTTTTTCGAAGATAAGTTGGCACTCGATCTCTTTAAATACGGAAATTTCGAATTTGGAGCCCAGGCATCTGCTGTAGCCGCAACCGCGGGCGTATCCGCCAATACGGATTACAGCAACGGGGTTGCCATCTTTACCTTGGCCAAAGATGGATTAATGTTTGAAGCTTCGTTGGGTGGGCAGAAGTTCAGTTTTGAGCCTGTCCGCGTTTCAAAGTGAGGAGGAAAAGATGAAAACCTTTGCCGAAAAGGCATACGATATTTTGAGGAAGGTGCCTGCAGGGCGCGTAACGACCTATAAAGAAATTGCCCACGCTCTGGGAAGCAAGGGCTATCAAGGAGTCGGGCAGGCCATGCGGACAAACCCTTATGCACCCGAGGTTCCCTGACACCGGGTTGTCGCCACATCCGGTCGGATTGGGGGATTTCAAGGAAAGAGATCGGGAGACGCCATAGAGAAGAAGATAAAGATGCTCAAAGACGAAGGGATCGAATTCCAGGGAGAAAAAATAAAGGATTTTGAAAAAGTTCTTTTTCGATTCTCTTAACTTAGGATACCAAAAGCATTGGAGACAAAGTGGGTCTTGCCGAGCCTTAACCAAAAGCGTTTGTATGAGCCTGTGAAACAAGCCAAAAACCGAATGACGGGATATAATATTAATGCAGTCTAAGAAATCCTTCGCTTCAGTTAATTATGATACATGCAATCCCAAGATGTGCGACCACAACGAAGGACGTTGTGCCGCAGCCTCAGCCTGTACGCACAAAGTGATCAAGCAAATTGATGGTGTTTTCGAGCAACCAATGGTATTTCAGGACATGTGCATGGGATGTTGGGAGTGCATTGAAGCCTGCCCCTTGGACGCCGTTTCTCCCAAGCACGTCACCTGATAAAGGATGTTCCTCGCCGGGCCAGGCTATAATCGGTCGCCCTATTACTGCGTTTGCTGTCACTCATGACGCTACTTCCATTTCTGCTATAAATCACAACCTGAATAAACGTTGACATATTAACCACATATCACATTCAATGCATTTGTGTCAGCCGCTTCCCAAAAATGTTCGAAACCCACAATATCTTGTTGCTTCTTCTCGACGCTAAAGACTTTGTGACGGAATGGATTTCCTGTATCCGAAATTCGGTCCAGGGGATTTGAACAGGGTGAGCCCAAACGTTTGTCAGAATGATTTCGCCGTATGGCGCAACACCCCCATTCCCCCTTGTTCCAACAAGAGTTCCTTTTCCTGTTGGTTTTTTACAAGAAGCGCCCCCGCAAATCCCAGTGCGTTTATCGAGATAGGCCCGAAAAACTCCCTCGTCCTTGGAACCAGGAGCATCCATTCCCTGGTAAACAGCAGGTTGTAAGGGCCGGACTGCTTTTCCGTTTCCGGGTCGTTTAAGGCATTCAAACCAACCTTTTGAAGTATCCGTCGATACAGGTGGTTTGCGGCTGACGCGAAATCCGCCATGTGGTTCGGTTTATCCGGCAAGAAGGTTCCAAAGGCATGCCTGAAAGGCAGCCCCGGGATCACGGCCAGTTCCTCATCAAAACGGGCATTTTCAAAAAGGGTCTCCATGGGTACTCCGGGACCTTTCTCTCCCACGGAATTGCCTTTGCCCTCCCCCACGGGCAGGGGGATCAACTGGAGATGCTTGTGTTTCTGACTGGCCCCGGCCGTCTCACCCCCATTATAAAAAGCCAGGCCCTCGAATTCCTCCATGCAGGAGCAGACAGCCTCAAAATCTTTCTTGGTAAGAAGGGTTTCCTGGTCTTCAAATTCCCGCGTTACAATCAAAAGATGGTGATGGATGACATTGAATTTGTTCAAAAGACAGAGATGGGTCCTGGAAATATCCGCTACGAACATCTCTTTCTCATAAGGAAGAAAGGGGTTTGGTTTTTCTTTTTTGTCGCCGATTTTCTCGCCAAGTAATCTTTTTTCTTCCGCTTTCCTGGCAAGATTCGATATCATTCGAACCTGAAAATCCACTCCTGAGTCTCTCACGATGGTGCTTTCCGTAATGATGGGCCTGAGAGCACCGCTTTCCAGTGCCCGATTTGTGGCTTCAATGGTCCTGGCCGTCAAAGCACCCCGTTCAAAGTGCATGATCCCGTTATTCCCTTTCGCTGTCATCAGGTCTTCAGCCATCAATTCTCTTCAGCATCCCCTCCGGAACCACTGCCTTTTCCGGCCAGCCGTCGGGGATGAGCTGGTTCTGCTTTTCCCCTGTTTTCTCTTTAAATTGTCTCAGTTTTGGTCGCTTGTATTCTTCCCGAGGTTCCTTTGGTATTCTTCCGCTCAGAATCGATTCCGATCTCAAGCGTCTTCCGATGGTCCTTTCCATCAACGTACCCAGCTCCAGGATTCTGTCAATGTCCACGGGCCCTATGTCCACACCCATTTCATCCAGCATGACGCACATGTCCTCCAGGCTCGCGAGTCCCACAATGTTGGGATCTCGATAGTAATAGGCGCCGGTGCCGGGGACCGGCGTCCTGTCCAGGAAATTGGCCGGCTGCCCCCCTGTTCCTCCCAGGGTTCCTTCGAAAATTTCGACACCGGCCTGGAGGGCCGCCAAGACATTGGCCATGCCCTAGCCCCGCGTCACGTGAAAATGGGCCACGTGCAGATCCGGATTGGGAATCTGGTCCAGCACCATGGAGAAATAGCGGTAGACCTGATCGGGCGGCGCCGAACCGTCGTGGTCCGCGTGCTCGATATCATCGGCTCCTATGCTCAACCATCGTTTCGTGAATTCCACCGCGTCTTCCAACTTCGTAGGGCCGGATATGGGACTTCCCCAGATGGTGCTTACCGTCCCGCACATCTTAATGCCCGCATCCTTGCATTTCCGGATGCATCGCTCGGCCTCCCGCCAGTACTGGGGAAGCGTGGTGGCGCTGTTGGCAAAATGGTGCTCCTCGTCGGTTGAGACCATCATCAGGACGCGATCCGGTCCGAAGCCTTCTTCCTTCAGTCTGATGGCGCGGTCAACACCCGACTCCCTGATGGTGACGGCAGTCCACTCGATGGTCTCCGGATCTATACCCCGCTTGGCAAGCCGCTTGAGAAAAATATCGGTCTTCACGCCTTTGAGCACTTCTTCCGCGTCCCCGAACTGGGGCATAACCCGCGCGTTTCCCAGATTTGTCGCCTCCAGCCTCCGGACTCCGGCAAAGGCCAGTTCCTGCAAATAATAAATTTTGGCCTCCGTGGGGATCCAGATCTCTTCATGCTGAAAACCGTCTCGCACCGTGATGTCTCCCAGGCGAACCTTTTTCGGCATTTTCGAATAGTTTTCGAACATATCGTATCGGCTCATTGGATTCTCCTTTCCTGTCCCTCAACCCCCATCACGGTTCTCTGAAATCCGCTACACGCTGCTCCAACATGGCATTCAATCCCTCAAGGAATTTCGGATCCCGGTATAGGGCCGCATCCGCTTTCAGTTCTTTTTCGATAAAAGATTTCTCCTCATAGGCCGACGGATGATAGGTTTCCAGCAAGGTATCAATCGACCTTATGGATTGGGGCGCCAGCGGTCTTCCGAGAGCGGCAATTTCATTTTGAACCTCCCGTAACGGTCTTCGACGGATATGGGCGTAATTTTCCGGGTCCATCCTTATGGAAATTTCCTTTGAAATATGTTCACGGGATAACATATTCTTCCGATTCTTTTCATCTCTGCATGGGATTTCCTGTTTCCGGCAAGTGGCCATTTCCAGCCCTTTTGGCAGCAAATGAAGTCCTGTTTCGTAATCATGTTTCTCCAAGAGAGCCTGATATTCCAGCCGGTCTCGCTCCGGATCGGTCGACTTCCCTTGTTCGGGAAACGGAAAGGCAACATCAACAACTTCATTATAAATTCCCATCCGCTGCAAGGAAGCAGCACCCATTTCCCTTGCCGTCTTGGTCATGTATTCCGCATTGGTAACTCCCGCTTTGGTCAGAACCCGGGCCATTCCCGCCCAGCCTGGGATAATGCCGATCATGGCTTCACTGAAACACATCCCGCTCCTGAAATCGCCCACGAGATAGTCGGCCATGAGAGGAATCTCAGCCGATCCACCGAAGCGAAGCCCTCCGCCACAAACTCCTACAACCCGTACCCGTTCCGCTGCGCTTCGGATTTTATCGTAAAGCATAATTCCTTTTCGCAGCCTGTCTTCTCCCCAGTTGAAAAGCGCATCCACCTCTTCTGCGTCAGCCCCCAGAGACTCCATTTTCTGTTTTTCTTCGAGCGTTCGCAGAAGATTCTGCCGGCTTTCCTTGAGATCCCCCCCCGAGTGAACGGGGTCATTGGCGCCGTAAAGAATCAGAAAGTCCAGGTGTTCGATCTCATCCAGGACCCTGTCCAGACCGTCGTGATAGGCATGTAGCCCGATCGTACTGACCTGATGCACAGGCGGATTCTGATAGCAAAGGATAACACCGGTCTTTCCATTATAGAAGACTTCATCAATGATGAGATATGCATCCGCTTCCTGCCATTCAAATAAGGGACCTTTGTTTTTATATTCAGCAATGTTCAGGGACCTGACCAGCCCGATGGGTCCTTTCATAAATAAACCCCTTTTACCTTGTATGATTCTATTATTCCTGCTGGATGGACCACTGAATCTTAATAGATCGCCGTGGTTTTGAGAAGGAAGGTTTTCAAAAACCTGTATGAGGGGGGGAAAATAACAGAAAACGACAGGAATGACAAGAGAAGAAAGAAAACCGTCATCATTAGGGAAACATCTCCTTCAAAGGCCTCCGTTGTTGTCCTTGGCTTCCACCAGTGCTTCCTGAAACCGTCCCTTTTCCATGGCGTTCGTACGCGATTGCGCGTCAGCTCCTTCAAGGGAGGATCTGAATCTTTCATCAGCCGTTTCCCACATTGTGAAATCGACATTTCTTCCCCCATTCGGCACTGAGGATTGATAGGTCAAGTGGACCGACTGTACAGGGAGATTCTTTTCACAAAGGCGCACGGCCCGGCGAATTACGTTCCTCAGCTCTGCCATGTTTCCGGGCCAGTGGTAAGAACTTAGCGAAAGAAGAGCCTCCCTGGAAAACCCGTCAACGGTTTTGTTGAGTTCTTTTTCTAGCTCGGCCATGAATTTCCTGGCCAGGTGAGGAATATCCTCGATTCTTTCCCGCAGCGCGGGCATCTTCACGAAGGACTCATTCAGGCGAGAGTAGAGATCGGGCCGGAATCTTCCAGACTCCACATCTCTTTGCAGGGGCTGATTGGCGGCAGCCACGATCCTGACGTTTATGGGCAAAGGAGTTTTGGCGCCCAACCTCTGTATCGCCCTTTCCTGAATAGCCCGAAGCAGTTTCTTCTGAACCGCGTGGTCGATATTGCCCACTTCGTCCAAGAACAGGGTGCCTCCGTCGGCCAATTCAAAATGCCCCGCCTTGTCTCCATGGGCGCCTTTGAAAGCCCCTTTCATATATCCGAACAGATCGTTCTCCATGAGGGGAAAAGGGATGGCCGCGCAATTCACCTTCACAAAAGGCCCCTCTCTGACCTCACTCAGGTCGTGAACAGCCCGAGCCACCAGTTCCTTACCCGTACCGTTTTGCCCTTCTATCAGAACCGTAAAACGGGTGGGGCCTACTTTCTCCACAAGCCGGACCAAATCCTTAACCGGTTTGCTGCTTCCCATAAGCGCATAAAGGGAGGCACGTTCGCTCAGCACGTTCCTTAAATGGGCTGCCTCTCGCACCAGCTCCTGTTTATCCAATGCCCTTTTGATGCTCAAGAGGAGATCATTTTTCTTCACCGGCTTTGTCACGTAGTCATAAACGCCCATCTTCATGGCCTTCACGGCTGAATCGATCTCCCCATAGGCCGTAATCATAATAATGGGAACTGAGGGAATGCGCTTCTTCATCTCGGCGGCAACCTGCAACCCATCCGGACCGGGCATACGGTAGTCCAGTACCACCAAGTCCGGGACATCCGTTTCCAGGAAATCAAGGGCCTCCAAACCGTTCCCGGCATGGACTACCTTGTGTCCCACTGCATGCAGGATCTTTTCTATTGCCCAGCGGAAATCCCTATCATCATCCACCAGCAGTATTTTCCTTTGTACGGCATGCTTGCTTTGAGCGGACATGATTATGCTCCAAGTCGCCGGCTACGCCATTTTCTTCTCCATACGGAGAGGGCGTTTTGGGATGGAAAGAGTTTTTCTTCCCTGCAATATTGGTTTTACAGCGAGTATCACCGAAACCCTTGCGCCCCTTTCCCGTCGCTTTCGACGCTGATACTCCCTTTAAACTATTGAATAAATATCAACAGGATAAGCGGTTGACCACCGCAAGATGCTACCTCATTTATCATCAGGAAGTCAAAGGAAAACGTTTTTCCAGATCATGCGGGAAGCCATGTACGTTTAAATGAATCGATGTGCCTGAAGGAAGACTGCGGATTGCGAGTGCAAATCAAGGTGATTTGGTATAAGATCCAATTTTAATGAAAACAATTCTACTCCTCTTCAATGGATGATCCAACCAAGGATGGGAAGACGAATGAGGATTCCAAAGGCTCATACACCGTGTCTAAGACACAAAGGCGTGTGGGCCTTTTTGTTTTGAGCGTGTCTGGAGGATCTTCTGATGACCGAAAAACCGACTTATGAAGAATTGAAACAGCAGGTGGCGGCACTGCAAGAAGAGGTTGTCAAAGGTCAGCAGGCTGAAAAAGCACTTCAAGAGAGCGAGGAAAAATACCGTTTAATCGCGGAAAACACGGCTGACTTGATATCGGTCCTGAACATGAATCTGCAATTTACCCATGTTAGTCCAGCCAGCATGCGTCTCCGTGGATACACCGTTGAGGAGGCCATGGAGCAGACTCTTGAGCAGGTTTTAACCCCTGAATCCATGCAGATCGGCCTGACTGTCTTTCAAAAAGAGATGCAACTGGAGGCCAGTGGAACAGCTGATCCCGATAGAACACGTATATTGGAGTTGGAAGAATATAAGAAGGATGGCTCCACGATCTGGATGGAGGTCAGTCTTTCTTTTTTGCGTGATAAAGACCACAAGCCTGTCGGCATTCTCATCGTATCCCGAGATATTACCGATCGCAAACGGACCGAGGAGGAACTGAAAACTTTGCGACAACGTCTATCGCAGACAATCGCTTTTCTTCCTGATGCCACCATGGTTGTTGACTTGGAAGGAAAATTGATAGCCTGGAACCGAGCTATCGAGGAGATGACCGGTGTAAAGGTAAAAGATATTTTGGGAAAAGGAAACTACGAATACGCCATCCCCTTCTATGGTGTAAGAAGGCCGATCCTGATAGATCTTGTCGGTAAATGGAATGATGAAACTGCGAAAACTTATCAGTATGTGAAAAAGGAAGGTGAATCTCTCGTTTCCGAAACACATTATTGTCTGGTAAAACCCGGGGGCACCCTGTGGAATAAAGCGTCTTTGTTATATGATAACGATGGCAAAGTGATCGGTGCAATCGAATCGATTCGTGATATCAGCGAACATAAAAGAGCTGAAGCAAGTTTGCGGTTCCAGAAGGCATATTTTGAGGGACTGGTAGACAATATGCCGGACGCCATTGCCATGTTCGATGACGATGGCATTGTCACGGAAATCAATGCGCAGTTCACAAGGTTGTTTGGGTTCACGGAGGAAGAGGCGGTAGGCCAAAACATTAGCGAGCTTGTGGGGCCTCCGGATCGTCTTGAAGAAGCCCACTCTTACCGCCGACGAATCACTTCAGGGGAGAAAATGAGTGTCGAGACAGTCCGCAAAAATAAAGACGGCACACTGATCGACGTATCCCTTCGTTCAGCCCCCGTAATTGTAGACAATACTCGAATCGGACACTTTGTCCTATATCGAGATATCTCTTCCAGAAAACGGGCAGAGATTGAAAAGGCCAGGCTCCAATCCCAACTCCAACAGGCCCAAAAGATGGAAGCCATCGGCACCTTAGCTGGTGGCATCGCCCATGATTTCAACAATCTGCTAATGGCCATCCAGGGCCGAACCTCTATCATGCTGATGGATAAGGATTCCTCCCATCCCGACTTTGTACACCTGAGGGGCATAGAAGGGTATGTTGGAAATGCAGCCGACCTGACCAGGCAACTCTTGGGTTTTGCCAGGGGTGGAAAATACGAGGTGAAACCAACAGATCTGAATGAACTGATCAAGAAAGAAAGTCGGATGTTCGGCCGGACCAAAAAAGAGATCTCCATACGTGAGAAATACGAAGAGAATCTCTGGCCGGTGGAGGCCGACCGGGGACAGATTCAACAAGTTCTATTGAATCTTTATGTCAACGCCTGGCAGGCAATGCGAGGGGGAGGCAATCTATATGTAGAAACAGAAAACGTGACCCTTGATGATCACTATGTGAAACCGTTCTCTGTTGCGTCTGGAAAATATGTAAAAATACATATCACTGACACAGGCGTTGGAATGGACAAAGCAACCCGGGAAAAGATATTTGAGCCTTTCTTCACCACCAAGGGTCTGGGCAGGGGCACCGGCCTGGGATTGGCCTCGGCATATGGAATCATCAAGAATCACGGTGGATTCATCAATGTTTACAGTGAAAAGGGTCGTGGCAGCACTTTCAGTATCTATCTGCCTGCCTGTGAAAGGGAGATTATTGAACTGAAGGAGCCGATCGTTGAAACATTAATGGGATCTGAGACCATCCTTTTCGTGGATGACGAAGATATCATAACTGAAGTTGCCGGAGACCTTCTGAGGATGCTGGGGTACAAAGTTCTGATCGCCGGCAACGGAAAAGAGGCCATCAGGATATATGAAGAGAAGAAAGAGAGAATTGATCTGGTGATTTTGGACATGATCATGCCGGATATGAGTGGGGGCGAAACTTATGACAGGATGAAAGATATAAACCCCGAGGTGAAAGTTCTCCTTTCCAGCGGATACAGCATCAATGGCCAAGCGACCGAGATCTTGGATCGAGGGTGCAACGGATTTATCCAGAAGCCCTTCAAAGTGGTGGAGTTATCGCAAAAGTTGAGAGAGATCTTGGATGAGAGGTAGGATCGAATAGGCAGGTATAATAGCTGAACTCGCATACATGACTTTCTGCATAGCACATCCGTTTATTTTACGGGCAAATAGTGTAAGATTGATCTCCCAGTGTTGCACGATTTTTGTCGACGTGCACGGAAGAGTTCATGCACGTAGTCCTTTTATGGAAGAGTAAAGGCGGCAAATTGGCCGACCCCATATGTTGTGGTCGTAAGAAATTCCGGTTTGACTTCAGAGGTGCTGACAGCAACAGGGATACGTAAGGCATATCAATTATTTTTGATGGTGTAAATTCTTTGGGATATTCTCAATCTATCACCACCTGAGCGCTCATTGGGATATTGTCAAGATATTCCCAGTTTTGAATCATCCGTTTCATCACCAATATCCTTAATCTTTTCTATCAGCCGTGTTCTTGGTATCCAAGCTACAGCACTCCGGACAACTTTGGTAAAATTCACCAGCAAGTCGGTGGCCGCCGCAACGCCCCTTCATCTTCTTTCTTGTCCTTCCGTTGATTTTATCCTGGGCGTCGTGGCCGAAGAAAAAGTAGGCGCTGACCGGATTGGCGATGTCCAGTGAATCGAGTCCTCCTTCAACGCTCATGTCCGGAACGGAATACTCTTATGCGAAGTATCGTCTTATCTGCTGTTGTATTGGTTTTCGCAGTCCATCAGGCACCCTATCAAAATCCTCGTTATTCTTAAAATGGCCAAATGAAAGGAAAGATTGCAAGCAAGATAGTTAGGCTAAAGATAGCGCTTTCATTGCAGCAGTTTGCGGATCGGAATAGAAAATGGGATCAACTTTCTCCATGATTTCGCCGGACACCTCCAGAAAATTTCGTTTGTTTTCAAGAGGTATCAGAGCTCGCCTCGCTCCATTTTCCATGGCCATTTGGAGTGGCTCCACCAGTGACTGTACGGGTTTGATATTGCCCTGGATGCTTAGATCGCCAAGGATTATCACCCCGGACAATGCCTGGGCTTTCTTGATGGCTGAACATATTGCCACAATGAAGGCGACACCGGCTTCACAAATGATTTTGTTTCCGAGCAGGTCGATGGCTTCTACATGAAAGTCCGTGGTGTCGAATACGCCGGCTATTCCCATGGGGATCTTGTGGCCCTGGAGGTACGCGAATGCCCTCTGCACGGATTCCTTCATCCGGCTTTGCAGACCACCGGCCATTTTCAGTTTTCCCGTCCCGGAGGAAACCCCGACCTCAATGCGGTACAAGCCGACTTTCCCTTCGGAATTAACGGATGCCGTATATAAACAGCCGGGGGCAAGCGGGTCGGTGGATATGAGATTCCGTCCTCCCTCTTCGGGCACCCCGACGTACGTCTCTTCCATGGTTTCCTTGTCGCGGTAGCTAAAAGAAGTCTGGTGGTACTCGAATGCCCCGATTTTTTTCAACTGCTCCTTCACCCGACGTCTACTTTCCAAAGCAAGGCTAAGCAGTTCCGCCATTTCATCCTTGGTGACATCTCCTTCCGGGTAGATGAGCTTCACCAGGCCGGATACCGTTTTCCTCACGGCTTTTACGTCGCGGGCGTTCAGATGATCCCCAAACGAAAAATACCTTTCCACCAGCTCAGTGTAGTTGTGGCGGCGGAGTTCGCGCATGGCCTCGGCCAGATAATCGACGACGAACCCATAATGATCCGTAAAAAACTCCATGCGCATCTTGGGCACTTCCCAGCCCGGCAAATAGCAGTGAATGCGGTCCAAAAACGCCAGGTCATCCCGAATCACTTCCGGCATGGGCATGAAAAGGTGTGAAGACCGGACCATTACGTCCACGGGTTGGTTCGTATTGCCGAACATTGCGATGGAGGCTTGCCCGCTCAGAGATTCCTTTCCCCTGGCAAATGATCCCGATTCGCAATAGGTTTTCAGTGTTGTCACCACTTCCTTAGGCATTTTCTGAAGGTCGGCCACCTCATCAAAACCCACGGCATCCCACAGACCGACCAAACCCATCTTTCCGGATGCGATATTATAGAAAAGATTGGCCACGGTCGTAGGACCCGTCAGGAGAATGGAATATGGGCTCAACTCCTGATAGGCAAAGGATTTGCCCGTGCTCCTCGGCCCCAGTTCCACAAGGTTGTAATTTGCCTCGCACAGGGGGACCAACCTCAGCAGGAACAATAGTTTCAGCCTGCGGTCAAACTGCGTCGGCTCCAAACCGACGCTACGGATGAGCAGATCCACCCATTCCTCGGAACTGAATCGGGATCGGGTCTCGCGATACTCATCCAGATTAAAGCTGGCCAATTGTATGGGCGTAATTCGCTCTATCCAGAACGGGCTGCGCCGTCCCTTTGCGTCTTCATCGTACTGGTGCCGAATTTCCACCTGCGCCCAGATCCCGCCCATCAACAACCGGTCGAACTCCCGGACGAAACGATCCGGCACGTGAAGATATTTGTTCCCGAAATTCACCAGTTCGGCCCAGTATTTATCATCCTGAGCAAGATAACGGACCTTCACCTTGTCGATAAATGTATGCCGCCCTTTTTCCTTGACCAGGGCCTGGGCTTTGTTGGCTTCCTCGGGCCGGGCGAAGTTTTCGGCCAGGGTGTTGTTCACCACGCGAAGGCCGGCGTCTATGGCGATCGGGTCATCGGTGGCGCAATATTTACCCAGAAGATATTCCAGGACAAAGACCGGTACGTTCACACCCACCTTGATTTTTCGTACAAGGTCTTTGCGGACCACCTTGCCCGCAAAAACATCCGTCACTTTCCGGTCCAGCGCATCATCCATTGATCAAATCCCCAGTTTAACCGGAACATCGGCCAACGCAACCAACTCAAGCTGAGTGTGGCAGTCCACAATTTGAACCGTGACTTTTCCGTCGCCCACATCATCGGCCAACATGAAGGTCAGGGCGTTAGGTTCGCTTTTTCGCATGGTGATTTCGCGAGACCCCTCCTCATAGCCGTAGGCGGCCATGGCACAGAAACCGACCTCTTTTTTGCTGGAAAGAACCGTGGCCCGAATCCGTACATCCTCCGCTTGGAAAAGCCCATGCAATTCAAGCGTCGCCAACATGGAAAAAAATCGGTTGGTAATGGCAGGTTTTCCGAACTCAAGGCAGATTCTTACCCCGGTCCCGGCGCCAACCCCCGCCGATGCTTTGCTTTGAAGAACGGCAACAGGTATCACCATTTCCTGCAACGATATGCCGCCGTGAAAGTATCCGCCGACTCCCCCCTTTACCCGAAAACAAGAAAGGCCGCGAGGGAATGCCATTTCGAGATCGCCGCCAATTTCAAGCTCACTTGCCGCCACCCGCACATACCCCCCGGCGTCCGTGCCGCCTTTTCCAATCCATGCGCGAGGATGAAGTTCCGCGGTAACCCCGCCTGGAGAATCCATGAGCATCCCCGGATCGATCCGGTCTGCAAAAATGTATCCATGGTCCGCCGTGATGATGAAATGTTCGACCCCCAGTTTCGCAAGAATCCGAATGGAACGGCGCAACTGCTCCAGCATGTCGTCCATGAAGCGGCGGGTTTCGGCGTAATCTTCGCCGTCCTCCCCCAATCGGTCTATTTCCTGCGAGGTCACCACAATCAACCCTGCCGCCTTCAATTCCTTTTTTCGCTTGGCTCCCATCTTCAACACGTCCGCCAACCTCAAAGCCATAAACCCGCAGGATGCCTTTTCTTCCACGTAGGCCAATCGGCTCTTTCGACCTCTGAGTGGGCGATTATCCAGGACAAGAGCCAGACCACCCTTTGTAGAAATCAGT
>JBBSAR010000016.1:0-21304 GCA_038252125.1 Desulfatiglandales bacterium | reverse complement strand
TTCAGGGGTCCCATCGTCTAGCGGTCTAGGATATCGGCCTCTCACGCCGGAGACACGGGTTCGATTCCCGTTGGGACTACCAATAACAACATAACCTATTGGAATCATTTATCGCTATCAATGGGTTTCCTTCTTCGCCTTTCTTCCTTTCACATCCATTTTGGTAACGGCTGCAAATTGAGATTCCGACGCTGATCCATTCTCCCAGGTAAGGCCAGGATTGAACCTATCATACCTTTTCCATGTCGTTTCCTCACTAACCGGCGCTTTCTGGCATCCCCATTGCCTGTAATTCTGAAATTGGTTTGAATTTACGACTCAAGTTTTGCCGGATAATGTCGATATTAATGCCAAGAAGGTAATTCACCTTTGAAACTCCATGATACTGAGAGGGAAATGCTATGCTGCGGACAATGACGCTTGGGAAAAGGATTGCACTGGGAATTGCAATCATGCTTGTGTTGATGGTGGTAGTGGGAATGGCGGGATACCAGGGGCTCACCCGTGTTTCGAAAGTAACGACGTTCTATAGTCAAATCAACGAATTTCAACGTATGGTATCCACCGTTAAGGCTGAGACGGACCAATACCTCTTGGCCTTGTATGCCGGCTTCAGGGAGAAAGAGGAAAAGGCCCACAAGGCGACGATTACTCAACTGGATCGTACAATGGCGATGGCCGGGAAAATCAAGGACGACCCGATCGTTGATGCCGAAGGCAGGGAAGCGCTCAGCCAGTGCGAAAAGGAGGTGACCCAGTATAAAAAAATTCTCGGGGAATATGTGGAGTCGGAAAAGATAAAGAATCAATTGGCTTCAGAGACACAGGCACTCTATGAACCCCTTCTCGAAAAGATCAATGCAGGAAGCTTGTGGATTGAAGGGATGGTCCTGGGTTGTAAGTTTCAGATGAGCTTCGTAATCGCTTATATGAGCAAAAGTACCGATGAAAACTGGAAAAAAGTCGAGGAAAGTTTTGGAAAATTCGACAATGACATCAAGGAGTGGAAGGAAAAAGTGAATTCCAGCGAACAGTTAAAACCGCTCGCTACCGCGATAGCAGCCCAGAATCTGGATTTTCAATCGAAGGTGGTGCAGTTCAGGAACCAGGTCGCCAATCAGAGAGAATACACAAAGCAAATGAACACTTACAATGGCAACCTCAACAGAATATGCCGTGAATTAGGCCAAAACAGTGTTCAGATTCTCAAAGATCAGTCCCGGTTTTCGTTTCAGATGATTTTCGGATCCATCCTGGCGGCTCTTTTGATCGGATCGGCCTACGCATTCATCTCCATCAGAAAGATCGTGGGCAAAATCAATGCGGTTATCGATGGGGTCAATTCAGGGGCCGAACAAGTTTTCCTTGCCACGGAGCAGGTTGCCTCGGCCAGCCAGGCCCTTGCCGAAGGGGCATCCGAGCAGGCGGCGTCCCTTGAGGAAACCTCATCCTCTCTTGAAGAAATGTCCGCCATGACAAAAAGCAACGCAGCAAACGCCAACCAGGCAAAGATCATGATGGGTGAAGCGAAGGAAATTGTCGAGAAGGTCGAAAAACACATGGCCGACATGGACGGGGCCATTGCAAACATCACCCGATCCAGCGAGGAAACCGGGAAAATCATCAAGACGATCGATGAAATTGCATTCCAGACAAATCTTCTGGCGTTGAACGCGGCGGTCGAGGCTGCCCGGGCCGGGGAAGCTGGCGCAGGATTTGCCGTTGTGGCCGACGAAGTCCGGAATTTGGCTATGCGGGCCGCCGAATCCGCGAAAAACACGGCTGTGCTGATCGGAGATACCGATAAGGCCGTAAAGGTCGGGAACAAACTGACGGTTGCGACCAAGGAGGCCTTCCAGGAAAACATCACCATTACGGGCCGAGTGCATCAACTGGTGGAGGAAATCGCCTCGGCCTCCGCGGAACAGGCCCAGGGCATTGACCAGGTGAACAAGGCGGTGGGGGAAATGGACAAAGTTGTTCAGCAAAATGCGGCCCATGCCGAGCAGTCCGCCGGTGCAGCGGGGGAAATGAATGCCCAGGCGGAAGAGATGAAAACCTTTGTGGACGACCTGATCGCCTTGGTGGAGGGGGCCAAAAAAAGAAAAGGGGAAACCGCGGAAGATACTCCGGCTGAATCCCTTATTGCAGGCCGGGACCTTAGGGAGGGCCATAAACTCACACCTTGACGCTTTGGGGATGCTTTCCGGTCCCGATGGTCTCAGTCGGCCCGGAAAGAAGGATCAGCGTGGGTGCGCCATAAAGCGGCTGATATCCGGGCAGAGATACCCTTTGCCGAATAAATTCGATGCCTGAATGAACCATCGCATCACGTGTTACGTCATTGATCCGTTGTCGAATCTCCGCATTGCGGATAACTGAAATCTGAAATTCGCCTGCATTTGGCGAAAACCCTCCAGCCGTCCTCGCCGTACTGACCCACGCACTCAAGCCCTATGTCGCGGTTGCTGCCGGTAATAAGTACATTAGGCATTGTGACCATCTTTCTTTATTTCTATCTGGCTTTTTTCTGAAGATCAAGTTTCAGGTGCTCTCCGAAAAGGTTGTCACCAATATGGGGAACTTCATCGTCAAACCGGGCCATGGTCCCTAAGCAAGATCCGCCAAGGGCGCACTTTGTGCGTCTGGCTCGGCTTTGAAACCACACGAAAGGGAAGAGGGGAAGAAAGGAAAACGTTTCCACACTAATTTACAACCTGTAAAAGCGCCTGACACCCCTTTCCATCCTGTCTTTCCACTTACGTTGCTTCTTTCAAAATAGATCCAAACATTCAATCACTTCCATCGTTACCATCCCTCTGTTTCCTTTGGCATAGTGTTTGCCTTGTATGGGATTGCTATTCACTAAAAGAGGAATTTTTATGGAAAAATCTCCTTATGCAAATCTTCGAAGAGTTATCCTGTTCAGCATGATCGTGGTCCCGCTGTCCACCCTTGTCCTGATCCTCTGGACCGGCTTCTACTATTTTACCTCCTCCCTTGAAAGCAGCACCATCGCTACCGTGAAAAGGATTGTTGAAGATCATAGGCAGATGATCGATTCATTCCTTTTCGAGCGAAAAGCCAATCTGGAGTTTGTCCTCAATTCCTACTCTTTCGAGGAATTATCCAACCAGAAAGAGTTAGGCAGTATCTTGAGACGACTGCAGATGGAATCCAGCGCGTTTGTGGACCTGGGCATATTTAACAAAAACGGAATCCACGTAAGTTACCAGGGGCCCTTCAGCTTGGGGGGCCGGGATTACGGCAAGGAAAGCTGGTTTGCGGAGGTGATGAAAAAAGGTCAGTACATCAGCAATGTTTTCTTAGGGTATAGACGAATTCCTCACTTCATCATTGCCCTAAGAAAAGAAAATGGCGGGGAGGACTGGGTCATCAGGGCCACCATCGACACCCATATCTTCAGCGATCTGGTGAAAAGCGTTCGTATCGGGAAGACCGGAGAGGCCTACCTGCTGGATGCCAAAGGCGTGTTTCAGACCGAACGGCGCTCCGGGGGGAATCTGATGGAAAAAGATCCGGATATTCTCAAAGAGTCGGGGGTTCATTCGGGTATCCACACCTTTATTGAAAGGGATTCCAGGGGAGATCAGTTCCTTTACGCAACCACATGGCTGCGGGAGAAAGACTGGCTTCTTGTGGTTCGCCAGGAAAAAAGCGATGCCTTCCAGTCTCTCCATTCAGCGGTGTACCTGATCGTCCTCATCACCCTTATAGGCAGTGCGGCCATTGTGGGCATCGCTTTCTACCTGAGGGAACGGATTATCCGGCGCATGGAACACATGGATACGGAAAAGAAGACTCTCAGCGGACAGTTGATCCGGGCCAGCCGCCTCGCCGAGCTGGGAGAGATGGCCACGGGGTTTGCCCATGAAATCAACAACCCCCTCCAGGTTATGAAGAGCGAACAGGCCTTGATGCAGACCATTCTGTCGGACCTTCAGGAAAACGGGGAACTCAAGCCTTCGGAATCGTTGTCCGAACTCGTTGATTCCATCCGACAGATCGACCTGCAGATCGATCGTTGCGCCGGAATCACCCAATCCATTCTCAAATTCGGACGACATAGCGATCCGGTATTTCAGGATGTGGATCTCCAGTCCTTCATCCCTGAGATTACCAACATGGTGGCCAGAAACGCGAGCGTTCACGGGATCGCCTTGAAAGTGGATATTGGCGCGGAAACTCCCGCGGTTCATGGGGATCCGGGGCAATTGCAGCAGGTGCTCCTGAATCTTTATAACAATGCCATTGATGCGATTGTCACAAGACACGGGCCTGAAGGAGGGTGGCTTGAAGTGGTTGCTGCGCCGGAAGAAAACGGAAATGTCAAGATCGTGGTCAAAGACAACGGTACAGGGATAAGTTTCGAGGATATGCAAAAAATTTTCACTCCCTTTTTTACAACAAAGCCGGTTGGGAAAGGGACCGGGCTGGGACTTTCGGTATGTTACGGAATTGTGGAAAGCATGGGGGGCAAAATGGAAGTGGAAAGCAAGAAGGGGGTTGGCACGACTTTCACCCTGACGTTTCCGGCTTCGAGGTAATAGTCCAAAACAAGATCTGATTGGCAACTGTCCGACCACTCGGCGTCCGTGTTTCTTTGTAAGAGACGCACACTGCGTGGGAAGGTGAGGGAGGAATCATGGAAGAGATGAAAATGATGCTGGTGGATGATGAGGAAAGGTTTTTATCCACCACGCAGAAACTGCTTTCGAGAAAAGGATATGACGTGCTCACTGCATCGAGTGGAGCGGAGGCACTCGAAAAGTTGAGAGCGAATCGGGTTCATGTGGTCATTCTGGACGTAAAAATGCCCGGGATGGATGGGATCGAAACCCTTCGGGCGATTAAGAGGACCTATCCGCTCGTTGAGGTGATCATGTTGACCGGTCATGCTACCGTAGAGTCCGCCGTGGAGGGTCTTAAAACCGGTGCTACCGATTATTTGATGAAACCCAGCGATATTCATGTGCTGATTGAAAAGGCAGAGGAGGCATTCAGCAAAAGGCAGGCCCTTGAGGAAAAAATCAGGGTCGCCCAGGCAAGAAGTTCCATGAGGACTCCACGGGAGATTCTGAGGGAAACCGAATAGATGTAATGGCTTTTTTCCAGTTGTTCAGGGAAGCGGACCGGTGAGCCGCGGTGGGTGTTCAATCATGCAAGGAGAGCAGATAATGACAAATAAAATCAAAGTGTTGATGGTGGATGACGAAAAGCAGTTTCGTTCCACCACTTCAAAGATACTGAACAAAAGAGGGTATGAGACAACGGTTGCGGCGAGCGGAGAGGAGGCCATTGAGATCCTGAAAAAATCTCCCCAGGATGTGGTGATTCTGGACATCAAAATGCCCGGAATGGATGGGCATCAGGCCCTGGCGCAAATCAAAAAAATAAATCCGGACGTGCAGGTCATCATGCTTACGGGACACGGTGGTGGTGAATCGGCCAGGGAATCACTGGAACACGGGGCTTTTGATTATCTCAACAAGCCGTGTGATGTCGGGCTCCTGTCGTTAAAAATTAATGATGCCTATGACGCGGCCGGGCATGGTGAACAGGAAGAAAAGAAAGCAGGGGATATCATGATTCCCATCGATGATTATACCACCATTGATCCTGACAGCACCATCAGGGAGGGGATCGAAAAATTAAAGAGATCCTTTGAAAACGCCCCCTCCACCAGCCGAATTATGGAGACCGGCCACCGATCCATCCTGGTCTTTGACCGCCGTAAAGAGCTGGTCGGGACATTAAGCATCCTCGACCTGATTGAGGTGTTACGCCCGGCTTATCTCTCTGCGCCCAAACCATCCATGGCCGACAGCATGCAGTATTCCGCCATGTTTTGGACAGGGCTCTTCACCACCCAGGCCAAAGAACTCATTCATAAGAAAATCAGCGATGTGATGTCCGATGCGCCACCCAGCGTGGATGAAAACGCGAACCTCATGGAAATCGCCAATCTGCTGTTCACTGAAGACAGCAGGCGGCTGGCCGTCAGACGGCAGGAGAAGGTGGTCGGGGTTGTGCGGGAACAGGAGATCTTTTTCGAGATGGCCAAGATCATATTGAAGCGCTGAACGTATGCTGTGTTTCATCCGATCGTATCAAAAATGTCCGGCGATTCGATCAAAACCTATGAAGTGAGGTAAAAAAAATGCCTAAAGCAAAACCCAAAGCCAGTGGATACGATAAATATGTAAACTGGAAACTGTTCATTATTCCAGTCGTTCTATTCTTTGTCATCTTGATTTTGCCGACCCCCTACGGGATGAAGGACGTGGGAACAGAGGTTGAGATAGGACCGAAGGCCGTGGTGAATCTTATTACTACCGAGCTGTTCGGCAAAAAGAGTTCGGATGCCTCTCAATGGGAACTCCTTACCGCCCAGATTATGGAAGAAAATATGAAGATGGGGGCTTTTTCCAAGGCTCGATTTCTGAAACGCGACCTCAAATGGTGCCAGCAGTACAAGATCCAGGCGGATTCTGAGAATCTAAAGAGAGCTAATGCTTTTGTTAAAGAGAATGTGAAAGATGAGGCCTTTTTGGCGCTTATGAACAAGGCCATGGAATTAAGGAGAGTGGGCCTCAAATATGAAGACCTTGCGGAAAAGGATCGAAAGGCGGCGGACAAGGGGGCCTGGCATATCAAGGTAGCCGTGGCCATGATGGTCTTCGTGGTCTTCTGTTTCATGACGGAATGCATCCCCTTGCCCGGTGTTGCTTTTTGTATCGGTCTTATCCTGGTTTTTACCGGAGTCGTCTCCAGGCAGCAGGTGGCCATGCTTTATTGGGATGACGCCTGCTGGTTCATCATGGGAAGCCTCATGTTCGCGGCCGCCTTTGTGAAGACAGGGGTGGACAAGAGAGTGTGTCTCATGATGTTCAAGAGACTGGCCGTTCCGGACACCAAATGGGTTACGCTTATCTTCTTTATCATTATCGCTCCGTTAGCGGCCTTCATCTCCGATCACGCCCTGGCCGCCATGTTTCTCCCCATAGGCATGCTTCTCTATCAGAACAGCCTGACCGATGAGATCCCCGAAGACAAGGAACTGGCCAAGATGCTCATGATTGTTATTGCCATGGCCTGCAACATAGGCGGCCCCGGGTCTCCTTCAGGCGGCGCCAGGAACGTGATTATGATGACCTATTTAAACGATATGTTTGGTTTTGATATCGGCTATTTTCAGTGGATGACCTATTGCTTTCCGTTCGTTCTTGTCATGATCCCCATAACCTGGTTTATGGCGAACTGGCGGTTCAAGCCCCGGATCAGATCTCTTGCCCCGGCCATGAAGCACCTGCAAAATGAAATCGGCAAAATGGGTGGATGGAACAGAAAACAGATCTGGGCACTGATTATTTTCGTTGTAATGGTTTACGGGTGGTTCACGGAAAAGGCTTTCTATGATCTGGGTATTTACCCGGTTCGCCTCGGCATCGGCGTTATAGCAGTCGCGGGGGCGGTCGCCTATCTGCTCACGGGGGTGGTGAACTGGAGGGACTACCAGGAAAGAGTCGACTGGGGCGTGGTCTGGCTCTATGCGGGCGCCATTATCTTCGGGCGCACGCTGGACAGCACGGGAGCCGCTTACTGGATGGCAAGATCGGTGATTGATGGTCTCGCCCCGCTGGGCATGGATTCGGGAATACCTCTCATGGCCACATCCAATGCCCTTACCGCTGTAATCACCAACCTCATGGCGGATGGTCCAGCCGCCGCGGCGGTCGGTCCCATTACCCTCAATATGGCTGGTCTCGTTCATCCGGGAACCAGCTTCCTGCCTTTTATGGCCATGAGCACGGCCATTGCTTCATCGTTTGCTTACTGTCTGATTATCGGAACCCCGCCCAATGCCATTGTGTATGCCAGCGGCTACCTGGAACCCAAAGACTATCTGAGAATCGGTGTGCCCATGTGGTTTATTGCCAACATCATCATTTTGCTCCTTGTTGCGGTCTACTGGAGCATGAGAGGCTTCGGCAGCCTTCCCGGGTTTTAATATTTTAACTGTTACGCCTTCTTTCGGCCCGATCAATCCATGATCCCGGCCGAAAGAGGCTGAAAGGAGAAGGCCATGGAACAGAAAAAGCGTTTTCTTCACTCTGAAGGAGTGACCTATTTCGATAAGCAGACCGAACGGACGATATTTTTCATCCTCACCCTGATCATGCTTGGCTGGGGTGTCTTATTCAAACTCGGTCTTTTTGCGGGGGTGTGATGATGGTGGAAAACAGTTGCGCAATAACCGGGCAAAATCGCTCTTTCACGTTCTCCTATTTTCAGACTCTGACAGGCATGCTCGGCGCGCCGGGGAAGTTCTTCGAAAATCTTCCCGAAAATGTCCGTATGGGGTTCCCCCTCTCGTTTCTGACGGCTTCCGCCCTGTTTTTTGCCGGGGCCAGCCTGACCTGCTTAAGCGATAATCGCCTGATCATGGGCGCCGTCTATTTCGCGAACGCGGTTGTCATGCCCTTTACGCTGGCCGGGATCAGTTATCTGATCATCACCATGACCATGGGCAGAAAAGTACCCTTTTTGCGGCTCTTTGCGGTTTGTTCCTTCGCGGCGGGAACAACCCTGCTGGCTTCATGGATCCCGCTCTTTATCTGGATTACGGAGCCATGGAAGTGGATCCTCACCGTGATCGGCATGGTTAAGGCATGTGGGTTGGGCTGGATACGGTCGGTCGTGGTTATGGCAGTCACCATCATTACGATGATGCTTTTTTTCTGGTCCCTTGCTCCCGTGATCGTCTTTACGAAGGGCCTGTTGGAATAACGCGAAGGAGAATCATAATGAAAAAGAGGATAAAGATAACGTTTTTGGTATCGCTGGTTGCGGGTCTGATTTTCTGCTGCCAGCCCAGCGCCTTTTCCGGGACACCGACGACGGACGAGGTTTTGAAACGACTGGACAACCTGAGCGCCATCATTCAGCAGCAGCAAAAGGAGATTGAAAGATTAAAACAGGAACTCAATAACCAGAAGAAAGCGATTGAAACAGGGCAGGAGGTTCAAAAAGAGGAAATCAAGAAGGTGGTCAAGGCGGAGACCAAAGAGGCGGAAAAATCATGGCGCGATAAACTCCCTGAGTGGACCAATCGAATTACGTTCGCGGGCGATTTCCGGCTTCGTTTCGAGGACATATGGGACAGGGACCAGTTGCAGAAAAACGGGACCACCAAGCCGTTGGACGATCGGGAAAGGGTTCGATTTCGATTTCGGTTTTACGTTAACGGGAAAATCTCAGATGAGATCATGACCCACTTCATGCTCGTCACAAACCAGGATATTTACCAGGAAGCTCCTACTTCCAATCAGACGTTTGGTTATGATTTCAACGATAAACCTTTCTATATCGGCATGGCATACGCCACCTATAAGCCAAAATGGTTGCAGGGACTGGAAGTGGGGGCCGGGAAGTTCCGGATGAATTTTTACCACACGGACATCATGTGGGACCCGGACGTAAATCCGGAGGGCGCCTACGAATCCTATAGATATGAGGGTTCGGACATCTTTCAGCCGTTCATTTATCTGAGCCAGATGGTGGTGAATGAAAACAATACGGATACGGACGCATCCCTGTTCCTGAATCAGGCCGGTTTCTGGTGGAAGCTTGGCGCTGTTCGATGGATGCTGGCGGGAAGTTATTACAGCTGGAACAACATGCGGAATTCCGGAAAGCTGAACAGCGCGGAATACAAGGGAACCGGAGGAAATACCTTCATAGAGGACAGTGCCGGAAACCTCCAATATGCCTATGACTACAAGCTTGCGGAGGCCATCAGCCAGGTGTTCTTTAAAGTGGGGCCATTCCCTGTAGAATTGACACTGAATTACATCAACAACATGGCCGATGGCGTTCCGGGCGGGGAGGACTACGCTTATCTGGGATCATTCCTGATCGGCCGGCACAAGAAAAAAGGCGACTATTCTCTCTACTATAAATATGCCTACATAGGAGAAAATGCGGTGGTGGGCGGGCTTAACGACCAGGATTTTTATGGCGCCAACCGGAAGGGTCACAAAGTGGCCATCCAGTATGTTCCCATCGATCACCTGATCCTGCGGGGAGCCTTCTACTATACCGACCCCGTCACCCTGTGGAATCCCGACTCGCCCACATTCGGTTCTCCCTATAACGACAGGAACCGCATGCACGAAAACCGGTTCCAGTTGGACTTTATCTTTAATTTTTAGACCCGAAGGTATGCAATTGGCTGAGTTAGTCATGCCGGTGGCAGAACTAACTCAGCTTCCACAAGCAGTCGGGCGGCTTCATACGGTAGGCAGTCTCTTACTTCTCGATACCACTCATCTTTCCGACAACTTTCATTGGTCAAGTTCAATATTTAACGGCTTCCCCTTTCTCTCACATAACGGATCACGGCCCGATACTGGCTTTCACCGTCGAGACCTGCTTCGGCAAGCACCATATGGGCCTGCCCGCTCCCCAGGTAATGCCCTTTTTGAAAAGGGTGAAGGGTCATGGCGCGACCCCTTTTGGAGCAAATCCAGCGGTACATGGTGGGAAGGGTGAAGCCGGTGATGCCCATGGCCTCCCGGGCGCGCTCCTCAGGGTATATGGATTCCTGGTCGGAGGCGGGCAGGAGATCAAAAAGCTCGGCGCTTGCCACATAGTAGACATATAAGTCGATCCCTTCGGCTTCCAGCTTCGGCAGGGCCTCTTCCACAAAAACATAGGCCACGTCGCTGCCCTGGAGCACGATGGTTCCTTCTCCTTTTCCCCGGGGTTTTCGAAGCAGGTAGAGTCCTTGGGAAGCCGCGGTGATGGGGGCTAGGCCCAATGCCTTTCGGTCGAGGATTGTTTCCGCGGGCCGGGTTACAAAGGGAGCAATCACCGCGGGACGTCGGGCCAGGGCCGTGGAAACGAGAGTCCAGATCTCTCCTGGATCCCAAGGGGTAAGGGTGATGACCGTGCCCCTCGGGAAGTTGTCCTGGAGGAGCTGAAGGGCTTGGGGATCGGCATGGGTGGGCCCATCCTCCCCGGTCTTGAGTCCGGCGTGGGCGCAGACCAGGACAAAAGGCCGATAGGGACCTTTTGCAATAGCTTGCCGGGCCTGGTTTCCGATGGCGTGCAGCCGTGCCGAGATGTGGCCCAGGGCGGCGATGAATGCCCCGTAGGATGATCCCACGCCCATGTGACGCCCATAGGTGGAAATGCCGGCCAGGATGCCGGACATGGCATCTTCACAGATCCCGCCCACGGAAAGCGTCCTGGCATCCGGATTTGTGGCTGCGTTAAAAAATCCCTCTCCGAATCCCTTTGTCACGGTGCTCACACTGGTGGAACCAAGCAGATCGGCCGCCGCGGCGAGAAGAGCCCCATGACCGGCCTTGTTGTAGTGCTGAAGCACCCGTCCCAATTCTCCCCTCAAGGTGGTGGTTTTTCCCGGGGTGAGCAAGAGTTCTTCGGGGACGGCATCCCCGGCGGCCTGCCGGAAAACGGCGCTCACATCGGGGGCCCCCGCCCGAGGTTTTCGTCCCCGTGTGTCGAGGCGATTCCGGGCATTTCGAAGTCTTTGCGCCAGGGCCTTCACCATCTCCTGTTCCCGAGCCAATGTATCTCTGACCATACCCAGGGCATCCCAGAGACAGGCCTCCATCACATCGCTCTTCGCTCCTGCGCCGCAGCGTTGTCGGCCTGCTTCACAAACAGGGAGAGGCCTGCCCGTTTCTTTGAGAAACGGTTCGAGGGCGGCGAAAAAACCATCGGTGCAAAGACCGTGGCCCCCGCCATGGGAGACCTTTCCTTCCATACCGTACTGCCACCCCTTGACGGTCCGATAGACAATGGCCGTAGGTTGTCCGCCGGCCATTTTCATCGCCTTGCGCTGGGCCGCGACGATCTGCTGGAAATCCTTGCCGTCGGGGACAAAAATCACGTTCCAGTCGTGCAGATAGGCCAGTTCCACCGGATCCCATTGCACATATTCCCCCGGTCCATCGCTGTCGCGACAGACATGGTTGGAATCAATGGAGGCCTGGTTCCAGTCGATATGCAGGATGATATTGTCCAGGGAGGCGGTGCCGGCAGTGGCCAGGGCCTCACTGATCCGTCCGGGGGTCATGCCCCCTTCGCCCTCTATTACATGTACCCGGGGAGAAGATGTTCCGTAATAGTCCCTTGCGCCGAAGGCCAGGCCCACGGAGGCGGCCAAACCCACACCTGAGGCCCCGGTTGCAAGGCGCACAAAAGGCGTAGCCGGGGTGGGATGCCCGTCCAGGGGTTTGACCTTGAATTTCAGGAAAAGAGGGGTGCTTGTGATGGGATTTCGACGGAAACCCAGGAGATCTTCCAGGCGAAGCTGGAGGCGGTCCTCCGCTGGCAGAAGCTCGGGGGCCCCGAGGCGCATCACTTCGTTTCGCAAGGCCCATAGAGAATAAAGCCCCATGGCTTTATGCCCCGCAGCATAGGAGATGATATCCGCGTCATCCCTGTCGGGATCACTCACGTCGTAATCCATGCTATCAAAAAGGATGCCGGCCACGATTCGGCCCGAAGAGATGGATCCGCCCGGATGGCCGGAGGTGGGGACGTAGTTGAAGAGCATGCCGCAGAGGGCTCGGTAAAAGAGATCGAAGGATTCAAAGGTCTTCACTTCCTCGGCCGTAAGCGGATTTTTTGACCCCTTGAGCGCCTCGGTGATATCCAGATATTGTCCCCGTCTGGGACCAAACGATAAAGGCATAGGTTATTCTCCCGAATGTTTTTTGTCTCAGAATTCATGGCCGGAAAATTTACATAATGCGAGACTGTACCATAACCGCTACCCACCTGCAAATTGAAAACCATTTTTCACGGCAATTCTCATGATGAGTTTTCATGGAATTTCTTGACATGCCTTCCTTCAGATCGTATGCTTTCCATCGTCGCTAGGGGTGGTTTTGCTGAGAGCTGGATCGGATTCCGATATCCTGCAACCCTTGGAACCTGAACTGGGTAATGCCGGCGGAGGGAAGCGGCACGTTCGTGATATGATCCCGCGATTCGTGTTGGGTGGTCTGTATGGAGCCGCTTTTCTTCCTTGGAAGAAAGCGGTTTTTTTGTGGGGCTCACGACAGGTCCTGGAAAGAGGAATTTCTCATGACCGGAAGCAAAGGCATCAAACCGATTGGACAACAAGACCGAAACCTGGGTGGAATGGATTTCTTCCTCCTGTGGGCCGGCGCCGCTGTTTCCCTGGCGGAGATCTGGGCCGGGGGACTTCTCGTCCCCCTGGGTTTTGCCGCTGGTTTTCTGGTGATCTTCCTGGGGCACCTCCTCGGGAACACACCCATGGCCCTTGGCGGGATCATCGGGAGCAAGACCGGTCTTCCCACCATGGTGGCTGTGAGGCCTTCCTTCGGGATTCGGGGATCCTACTTTGCCACGGTGCTCAACCTGGTTCAACTGGTGGGGTGGACCGGGGTCATGCTCTGGATCGGGGGACAGGCGGCCCAGACGGTGTGGCCCATGCCCTCCTTCGGGTTTCGGGGTTGGGTCCTGGTGGCGGGAATTGCCACCACCCTCTGGGCCATTTTGGGACGCCGGTACTGGAAATGGCTCCAGCGAATCGCCGTGACGGCCCTCATTGCCCTGTGCTGCATCATGACTTATGTGGTGCTCCATGAATATGGCTTGGGCCGTCTCATGGGAATCCCTTCCAAGGGGGGGATGCCGTTCATGGTGGCCCTCGACCTGGTTATTGCCATGCCCATTTCCTGGCTCCCTCTGGTGTGCGACTATTCGCGGTACGGAAAACGAACGGGATCCACCTTCTGGGGAACCTGGGCGGGCTATTTCATCTTCAGTTCCTGGATGTACGCCATCGGTCTCGCGGCGGCCCTGGCCACCCAATCTCCCACGCCGGAGAGCATGGTGCTGGAACTGATGGTGGGCCTGGGTCTTGCCGCGCCCGCCATGATCATCGTCCTTTTTTCCACCTTTACCACCACGTTTTTAGACATCTATTCTACGGCGGTCTCGGCCCTCAACATCTGGCCCCGGATGGGCGAAAGAAGGGGGAGTCTGACGTGCGGCGTGCTTGGCACGGTACTGGCGCTCATGTTTCCGGCAACGGCTTACGAGGGCTTTCTGCTCTACGTCGGTTCGGTATTCTGCCCTCTTTTCGGGGTGGTTCTGGCGGACTATTTTTTCTTCAGACGAACAAGATACTTTGAGAACGGCATGGATACCGGGAAGACCTACTGGTATCTGCATGGTTTCAATCCCTGGGCCTTCGCGGCTTGGGCGGCAGGATTCGGATTCTATCATCTCCTTCAGCGGGAGACTGCCTGGGGCTCCTCCATCCCCAGCCTGCTGGCCACCGGTGTCCTCTATCTCATCCTCATGGGTCTTTTCCAAAAACGTTCCGCCGTCCCGGGCATTGGGAACGGAGGTTCTTCAAGAGTGTTTACTGCACAAGAAGAAGGACCATCGGCACGATGAGGACAAAAAGAAGGATGAGCACAATGAAAATCGGAATCAGGAATGCGATGATCACTTTCAGGTAGGTGGTTTCGTGCATTTCACGCAATCCAATGACCTGTACAACAAGTTGCCAGACTCCGGCAATCCAGCTTCCCACAACGGGGATCAGACACCAGATCTGGGTTGCCTGAGAATAGGCAACCACCCGGAAGGTGGCTTCAAAACGGTTTCCTCCTCCCCGCACAATGAGCAACATCAGGTGAAGAGCGATCGCATAGATAAACATGGAGAAAAGGACCCAGACGGGGATGGCCGCCAGAGTAATCAAGAAAACAAGCCCCGTATTCAGATAGGCAGGCAGGAATCGCCCGAAAGGCAGTGATTCGAACCCTCCTGAGAAGAGCAAGACCGGCCAGAATATGCTGAACATGTTTCCCACCGCGCCTGTGAGCAGGCCGAATGCCAGCGGTTCTCGAATCCCGCCCTTGCATGTGAGGGTCCTGAAGAGAACGGAAGGGGAAAAGAGAACCGTTCTGATGGTACTGAAGATCCCTTCCGTGATTCCTGTATTCCCACGGTCTTCCCAGGGGGATTTCCATCTTCCCGTCCTTTCTTCCTTTTCTTCTCTGTCTTCCATGCCACCCTCTGCTTCCGCAACATCGACAGGTTTCTCCCCCCATACGGAAATCTGTGGGGTCTCAGGGCTTTCTTCCGCCCAGGTGAAATCAAACCGGCGTTTACAGCGTGGGCATACCGCCCGCTTCGCATTGGCAGGGATATCTTCCCTGGATACCGTCTTCGAGAAACGGCAATAGGGACAGATAAGTTCCACGGTCATTGTTTTGTTCCCCCTTCAAGTTTGCTGAGCCTGCTCAGCTCTTTTTTTTCCGACCATCTCCGCAATCTCCCGATCATCCCCCCGGCCGGTTGTCGGGAAAGGGCCTCTTCCCGGAGTCTATAACCGTCATCCGTTTTCAGGGCAGCCTGGAGACACTCCCTTTTTTCAGGGCACTCAAAACAGGTTGGGACGATCTCCCGCAGCCCTTCCTTCCCCATTGGAAAAACCCTTTCGAGAATGCCGAAACAATCTTTTTTCCGCACAAACATGATAATACATTCCTCGATGCTTCCGTCAAATTAAAACCGAATAATCAAGCTTGAAAGTCTACAATATTCCTGCGTTGTCAACAAGTAAAAACACTATGAATCCTTGTCCGCTCCTGAACTTCCGGACTGTTTGTCAAGAGTGTGCTTTGTATTTATCCTTATCTCTTCGGAATAAACGGATTCCGGTAAAGGGGCTTCCCTGGAAGAATTTCTTGACATCTTCGGTCGCTTTAATGAAGTATCATAGTCTGACAAGTTTGATTGGCAATGGAACCCCAATATTCAGAGGGAAGGAAGGGAGAAGAGATATGTCTTGCATTATGGATGTGATCAAAGGAAGACGAAGTGTTCGAAACTACCAGGAAAAGAAGATTCCGGAAGAAGCCTTGAATCAGATACTGGAAGCCGTTCAGTGGTCGCCGTCCTGGGCCAACACCCAATGCTGGGAGATTGTTGTGCTGAAGGACGCTGCCGTGAAGGATAAAATCAAGGAGATCCTGCCCAAAACGAATCCGGGTACGAAGCATTTTGCGGAAGCGTCGGTAGTGCTGGCTGTCTGTGGAAAGCTGGAGAAGTCTGGATATTACAGCGGCAAAGTGACCACGAAATTCGGGGATTGGTTTATGTTTGATCTGGGTATCGCCACCCAGAGCCTCTGCCTCATGGCCCATGAGTTGGGGATTGGAACCGTAATCATGGGGCTTTTTGACCACGGCAAAGTAGCGGAGGCCCTTGGCGTTCCCGACGGGTATGAACTTGTATCGTTAATTCCCATGGGATACCCAACAAAGGAATCCTCCGGACCCAAAAGAAGGGAAGTCGGCGAGTTTACGCATTACGACCGGTTTTAGATTCTTTCCTGAAACATGGCGGAATCTGTTTGCATGTTCGTTACAGCCCGCCCTTCTCGGGGCGGGCTGTTTTTGATTTATGCGAATTTTAGAACCGCGTCAAGCTGCTCATCCGGTACATCAAAGACCTGCCCGTGGGGCGGAAGTTTCTCGGTTTTAAAAAATTCCGGCAGACGGTCTTGGGCCGAGGTCAAACCCGCGCGTCGGTTGAAATCCAATTCTATGCCAAGAATCTTCTGTCCGAGAGCGGTCACATCATCCGCCTTCAGGCTGAGTCCGAACTTGGCATTTACCATGTCCACCACGGCGTTGAAGGCATCGGGAATATCCAGCATGGGAAAGGCCACGAACAGGCAAAGTCCCACGGTGTCGATAACCGCCGTGGCTACCTGAAGACCGCTGGATAATTCACTCTGCCCTTTGACCGCCAGCGGATCCACTTGTCCTCCCACGTTCATGATATTTGCCGTAACGGCATAGCCGGCCGTATGGTCAGCCCCCATGGGCGAGGTAGCATAGGTTACGCCGATCCCTTTTACAGCGCGGGGGTCATACGCCGGCATGGCCTGGTTTTTTACGACCGGAACACGGGTAACGCCGTAGGCTTTTCCCACAGCGCCTGCGCCGGAGGCAAGGATCCTCCCCAGCGGGGTGCCCTTTCCAATTTCAGCCAGGAGCTCTTCGGCGCCGGCGACATCCCCAAACGCCTTGACTCCCCCTTCCATAGCCACGCCGATGGCGGCCCCCGTCTCAATGGTGTCCACCCCGTAGTCATCGCAGGCCCTGTCCATGCGGGCGATGGCATCCAGATCGTCAATGCCGCAATTGGGTCCAAGTGCCCAGACCGTCTCGTACTCAGGCCATTTGGACACATACTTGCCATTCTTGTCCACAAAGGTTCCGGAGCAACGAATGATGCAGCCGGCCATGCAGCCATGGGTCGGGTCGCCTTTCCTCTCAAGGGTGATCTTGTTAAGCGTCTCCCCTCCCACTTTATCAGCCCCTTCAAATCGTCCGCTGCTGAAATTTCTCGTGGGGAGACCTCCCGCCTCATTGATGATATTGATGAGGATATCCGTTCCATAATTGGGAAGGCCCTGGCTGGTCACCGGATGATCCGTCAGCGCCTTTGCAAAACGTTTTGCTGCCTCTTTGAAGGCTTCCGCGTTGACAATGGGCGCCGTTTCCCCTCCTTCTGGGTCAATGGTAATCGCCTTGAGTCCCTTGGACCCCATGACGGCGCCCATTCCTCCGCGACCCGCGTGACGGGTTGGTCGAAGTTCCCTGTCCGTAAAGGCCACGCTGGCGCCAGGCAACAACCATTCCCCTGCCTGGCCGATGCTGACATACCCGGCTTTGAGACCGAATTCATTTTTCAGCCTTTCCACCGTGTCGTAATTTCCCAGCCCTTTGAGATCATCCGCAGGCGTCAGTTCGCATTTGTCCTTGCCGACAAACAGCTTGTAGAGGCTGCCCTTTTTGGGCATCCCCTCTACGACGATGGCGGCGATTCCCAATCTGGCAAGATAGGCCCCCGCCTGCCCGCCCGAATTGGCTTCCTTTATTCCCCCGGTCAGCGGACTTTTGGCGCCCACGGAAACGCGGCCTGAATTGGCGCAGTTTGTTCCACCGAGAAGACCTGGCGCAATTACCAGTTTATTGTTCGGACCTATGGCCGAACAGGTGGGATTCACCTCTTTCGCCACCAGTGCGGAAGTGAGCCCCCTTCCTCCAAGTCCCTGGTAGGCTTGCGGTATACCTTCTGATTTGATGGAAAGATCAGACATGTTGACCCTGATGATTTTAAACATGGCCACCTCCTTTAAGTGTGTGCAATTAGAGTGAATGTATCCTGAAAACCCTTTATGGCCCATGATCTTGAGCCCTCGTGCCGACCCCGTTTGATTGCGGCAGCGGAGCGTTTCCAACGCCATGCTTTAAATATGCAACAAGATGGATCGGTTTTCAAGGAAAAAATATAAAAAATTCAAATTGTTAGATCATATTTGACATAAGGTGGCAGGGTCGGAAATATTGACAGGAAGCAAAAAGTCTGCTATGAAAATGCCATTCCCCTCAATAAGGAAAATTTACTCCGTGGGGATGGAAGACTGACAGGATCGGCCAGCTCTCAAATTGCTTTTGAAAAATTTTCATGCCTTATTTGTTCCCACCGGAAAGGACGGAAAAATGGCTCTTCAACTCTTTTTAAGTGCAACCCTGCGGAAACAGTTTCCCGATTATGAGCCTTCGCAGGGAATTCGGATCGAAAGGGCAGCGGGGATGACGGTCGAAGACCTTTGCAGAAAATTGAATATTCCCGTGGAAAAAATCAAGATCATCATGGTAAACGGGAGGAGCGCGGGGCTCAACAAACTGCTGAACGGGGACGAGCGGGTGGCTCTTTTTCCGCCCGTCGGAGGAGGTTGATACGGCTTTGGCTGATTCTTCAAAAAAAGTGGATATCCATATTTTTGGATTTCTTCGCGATTTTATGGATGAACAGGGGTTGCCCTATGCGATAGAGAAAGAGATTCCACCGGAGGGGCGTATCGCATATGATCTTGTGAGGGAGCTTCGCTTGCCCGTCGACAAAGTGGAATCCGTTTTTCGAAACGGGCGGGTGATCAACATCCATGATTTGGTTTTTCCCGGTGACAGGGTTGCCCTTTTTCCCCACGGAACTCCGGGTCCGTATCGTGTTTTCTTAGGGATTGCCCGGGAAAATGTGGAACGCGCAAGGAGAGAATCCGAGGGGAAACAGTTTATTTAACTACCTTTCTATCCATTCCTCCAGGGTTGGAGACGAAGCCATGTGGTAGGGCAAAGGGGGCCATTCGCAGCGGGCCGCAAATTCCATGCCTCCCTGGATGACCGAGACCGGTCTATCCGAGGAAACCACCACGACAACCACGTCCGAATGGGCATGGGAAAAACGGAGTGCCGAGTTGTACCTGGCGCCTCTGGCCCTGTTTTCTCCCGGCACGCTCATACCATCCAGGAGACACGAAAAGGCATGCAGCTTCAAATCGGCCGCAAGGTGCAAGGCGCCGTCAATTTTGGCCATGGACTGGGCAAGTTCCAGAAAATCGTCCCGGGTCAGGTCAATGGGCGGTTCCAGCTTCTGGCCTGGTATCGTCAAAGGGGGATCATTGAGGTCTATGACAATGGTACATCCGAATTTGCGGGAACCGGCGTGTTGGACGATCTTTGCCGCAATGGAAAAAAGATTATCCCTCGTGGATGCGTCCAGATGGTTTTCCAGTAGAAATTCTTCCAGATAGACCAGATTTGCCTTTCGGGTGGTTGAACTGAAAGCCCCATCGGAAAAGCTGCATACCGGGTTTTCGTCCAGATTCAAGAAGCCGTACCCACCCATGAAATCAACACACAGACTCCCCTTGGGCATTTCGCCTGTGGAAATTCCGAGAATATGTTTGCCGTCCGATATGAGTTTTCGATCCGAATCTTCAACCGCCATAAGCATTTTTCGCGTGTGTTTTGCATTCCGGAGTTCCGGACGTTCCGTACTGGGAAAATGAACGATCAAAGAAACCGCGCCAAGATTTCCCGGCTCCACGAAGACAAGCTTCCCCCGCGGCCAGGAGCCTTCCTCCCGGGTCTTGGAGATATCCAGGATCGCGTCTAATATGGGAAAGATCCTCAGGTAGGTATCGAGCCCCAGAACCCTGTTCCTCTCATCGACGATATGGTCTCGGACCGCGTGCATGGCGTATTCTTTAAGCACATAGTCCGAGGTCCCAAGATCCAGCATCCGTTTTGCCGCGGCATTTCTGGACAGGAGCCTGGCGGCATATTCAAGCCACCGCTCGGTAGGTCCGATACAGCAGATATCAGGATGTTGTTCCGTGCACCACATCTGCAGAAAAAGGGGCCGGGATTGGCCACAGAAAGAGATAATCCCCGACAGGGGGTGTACATAATCCTCATGTCTGATCTGTGCAAGGAGTTCGTCCCCGAAACTGTTCAGGAATCGTTTCCTCCAGTGGGAAGAATCCAGGAAGAGTTCTTTCAGCCTGGGCTCGTGTCCTCCGAGGAGATTCTGAGGGTCATAAACGTGTATGGGATCGCTTCTGGAAAGTGCGTAGACCAGTGCCACGCGACTGGGAGGCGAAAAATGACAAAGGCCCGATGCCAGGCCTTCCGCTGTATTCACAATACACCTGTTTATGTGCGAAATATTCTTCATATAAAGATCCCATGGCCCTTATTCGATTTTCTCATCATTCTGCTTTCGAAGCAAACCACACTTGCATGGAGAATGCAAGAGGCAAACCGGAGGAATGAAGCAGAAAATCCCAGGCGGGAAACCTTACCACTTTGTAATGTTCACGAAAGGTTGTGGAAAGATGGTTGGGTTATTTTCATTTCCAACCACGAAAGAATGTCTTCATTATCGACAATAGTCATCTCGCAAAAGGGGGAATTTTATTGACCGGACAGGGGTGAAAAGGGAAGCCGAAAATCAGTTTTTAAACCATCAGGAATGATAACCACTGGGAGAATTGCCATGAAAATTAGAAAAACGAGAATTATGCAAGGAGCAGCCATCTGTGTCGGTTTAACGGTTTTGGGAGTTTTCGCCCTGAATGGATGGGCGCTGGACGGGAAAGACCACAAACCTTCTGTTAAGGAAAATAAAGATTCCGTTGTGGTCACCGTCAATGATGTCAAGATCACGAGAGGGGAGGTTGATAAGAAAATCGGAGAAATGCTGGGTGCGCAGGCAGGGATGCTTCCTCCGGAGAAAATGGCTGAAATCCGAAATCAAGTAGATGAAAGAGTCATTGAAAACATGGTTGTCGAGGTCCTCCTGAAGGATGCCGTCAAAAAACAGGGAATTACCGTAAGCGACA
>JBBSAR010000015.1:0-22031 GCA_038252125.1 Desulfatiglandales bacterium | reverse complement strand
GGACCGGCGCTCCATAGGAATCAGATGCGGCAGCAAAAAAGACCTTGTGACGGAATGGATTCCAGATACACATGTGGTTGCCAGAGAATTTAAACAGGATGCCGAAAGCACTATTTCTCCATATTGTTTTGTGCACAGGCAATGGCAAGACGCCACGCGGCGCCGTACAGGTCAACCGTATTCCAATATACTGTCTTTGTTGTCGGAGTTTTTCCCCCTTTCAGATAGAAGCTGTAAGCGCCCTTCCCTTCAGGAACCACTGCCATCTTCCGGGCCAGGGCAATAAGTTCCGGAAACGACTGATATAAAGGATCCGTAACGACATTGAGCCCGATCTGCGTCTCATCCACATCGTAAATGATCAGACCATCGGCTTGCATCAGGAAAATATCCACCGGCAGGTTGGAGGCGACCGGCCCGATGATGCCGGACAACAGATATTCCGGTGCAAAAAGCGCGGCAATCGACCCCATGAACTGATGGCCCGTTGAAAATACGGGATGATGCATGACAACCGCCTGAGGACCCTCAACGGAACGGAATGAAGCGCTCAGCACCGGCTCATGGGTTTTGAAAAGTTTGACCATGTGCGGCTGCTTACCGATGTCGACGCCTTCGGATGTCCTGTGTGCGGGGGGTTCGACCGCCATCATGATCCCTTGATCGCTGACCGTTTCGCAATCGATGATGTACGGATTGGCGGCATAAAGCTTTTTGAGTGCGTCCCGGGCAAAATCACTCTTCAAATTTTTGCCGGCAAGCGCCTGTGCGCTATGCGATAGATCGCCGTCCAGTTTGTTCAGCGCGTTCCTGATCTCCGACTGCAACCGTGACAGAAGCTCTTGCAGTTCTTCCCGGAAAAGCAGGAGTCGGTGGTCGCTTACGGAAGGAACCGCCAATTCCCCGGAAACGATTTTTGCCTGCAACGCCAGCACTTTGTCATGGATGTCCGCGGGAATCAGTTTTTTGTTCTGGTCATTATAAACGAATCCAACGCCTTTCTCTTTCAGGCCGAAGGTCTTCAGGCCCCCGGAAAAGTTTCCTTCCACGCAGGACCTGACGATTTCGAACACCGCGACATCGATCCGTTTAATCATGCTTGTCAGGACCAGGCCGGGCGCCTGGCCGCTCTGATCCACGTCCACGCCGATGGCAAGCCGGTTCATCTCCTTTGCCGCCCGGAAAAGGCCCGCGCCCGTCCCGCCCGATGCGTGGTAAATGATATCCGCGCCTTCCCGGTACATGCGTGCGGCGATCTGATACCCTTTTGCGGGGTCGTTAAACGCGGCGCCGGTTATTCCGGCATATTTTGACAAAACCCCAATATCGGGTCGCACAGCGCGCGCCCCGGCCAGATACCCGGCCTGGAACTTTCTTATGATCGGGCTGTCCATGCCGCCGATAAAACCGACGATTCCCGTTTTGCTCGCAAGGGCCGCGATCGCCCCCACCAGATAAGACCCTTCCTCTTCCTTAAAGGTAAGTCCTGCCAGATTGGAAGGCAAAGGATGGATCCGGCCCTTATCGTCGTACTTCACGCTATAGTCAACGCAGACAAACTTTTTACCGGGATATTTCAGGGCCAGCTTATTCAATCTGTCAGAGAACGCAAAACCAACGCCGATAATCATCTCCGCGTCGGAAGCGGCCGCTTCATTTAAAGCATGGTCCTGCCCCAGATTTCGCTTTCGATCGACATAGACGGCCTTCACCCCCAGCTCGGAAACCGCTTTTTCCAAACCGCTGTAGGCGGAATCGCTAAACCCGTTATCGCCTCTCCCCCCAACATCAAATAAGAGCACAACCTTCAAAGGCGCCGGATTTTCCGCGGGCGAATTCCGTGCCGCAATAAGAAAGGCCCCTAAGACACACAGCAACGAAGAGACTGCCCATTTAATTTTCATTTTTTATCCCCTTAAATTATGTCCGGAAATGAACAAGAAATAATAGAGGCAGGCGAATTGAGGAACAAATCACGTTCCCGGGCCTTTTCCGCTACGCGTCAGAAACTCCCGCACTTTCGGATTATCCGATTCCTTCGCGAGTCTTTTCGGATCTCCCCCGGCGATCATGGTTCGGGTCTCCGCATCCAGAAAAACCGAATTGTCCGCCACGGAAAAGATACTGGGGAGCTCGTGGGTAACCAGGACCATGGTGGTTCCCAGACTGTCGCGCAGTTCCACAATGAGTTCGTCCAGCAGGGCCGATGTCACGGGATCAAGACCCGCCGACGGCTCGTCAAAAAACAACAGGGCCGGATCCAGGGCAAGCGCCCTCGCCACCCCCGCGCGCTTTCTCATGCCCCCGCTGATTTCCGACGGAAAATAATCCTCAAACCCCGCAAGTCCCACCAGGGCCAGCTTCAGGGAGGCAAGTTCCCTGATCGCTTTTGCATCCAGGTCGGTGTATTCGCCAAGCGGCAGGCTGATGTTTTCGGCAAGCGTCATGGAGCTCCACAGGGCGCCGCTCTGGTAGACAATCCCCAGGTGTCTGGAAAGCCGGTCCCTTTCCTGCTGATCCGCTTCCCAGAAACTGACACCCTCTAAAAAGACCTGCCCTTTTGCCGGCTCTTTCAATCCCGTAAGGCAGCGCATCACCGTGGTCTTGCCGCAACCGCTCCCCCCCATGATGACAAAGATCTCCCCTTTTCCAACGGAAAAATTCAGATTCCGCTGGATCACAAAATCGCCATAGGCAATCTCAAGATCCCTGGCGACAATGGGCGCTCCGTTGTCGTTCATTTGTTCCGCACCTGATTGGAGAGGCCGTTCATGACTTCGGCTATCTCCCGACTCAGGGACTCCACGGCCCTGCTTTCGGCGGCTACCAGCGATGCGTAGTCGGCGGCGCCCGTCGGCTCCCTGATTGTTGACTTTCTTGTCAAAAGCATCTGCTCGCTGCCTCTCCCGAAAACCGCCCATCGGGCTACGAGCAGGACATTTCCGCCAAGCGCGCCATCCAGGCGAAGGACCTCTATCTCAAGATGAAAATCAGCGGGAGAAGAGCCTCTCATGGGATAGACCGCAAAAAGGTCTCCAGTGTCCAGGGCCGCGAGGTTTTCCACCAAAACACGGATGAAATCTTCTTTGAGCGGCCCCGCCCATTCATGAAACATGGCCAGGTCCACCTCGTTTTCACTGATCCTGGTCACAACCTGTTGCCGATCCAGATAGGCCGGAAATTCCACCGGACCTATCCCGATGGAGACAGGCGTCTTTTTTTCCGTACCGGAAGACCCCTTAACCGGGCCGGAAATGGAATTGAGCATATAGAACCTTGCCGGAGCACTCGTACCGCACCCTGTCAACGCAAAAAATAGAAAAGCGAGCGCTATTGTCGGATTTTTAACCATCTTTGCATGCATGGACCTTATCTCCTTTCCGGGCTTCCTTTTCCGCGCAGCAGGGCCTCGGGATGGCGTTCCAGAAAACCGGCCAGGGATTTGAACGCACGGGCCATGGCGGATATTTCTTTCAAGGTGTCATCCAACTGATAAACGACGGGAGAATCTTTGCCGACCGTCCCCTTTACGGCGCCAAGCGCTTCCTCCGCCTTCTTCAATGCCCTTGTTGCCTCCTTCAAACTGCCATCAAGACCGGCTGCCAGCTTTTCTATGCTGCGGTCGACCTTCAGCACCAGTTTCCTCGCATCCTTCACCGTGCCGTCCATGTTGGATGCCAGCGGACCAACCTTTTCATCCACATTGCGGGCCAGATCGCCGTATTCTTTAACCGTTTCATCAATGCCATTGAACATGGGGTCCACCCGGCTGTCCAGCTTTTCGACAACTTTTTTCGCATCCTCTATGGCCGTCCTCAGGCCTTTCATAATTTGCGGTATCTCGGGGGAAACCAGGACCTTTTCAAGGGCATCAATTGCGGACGTAAGTTTTGCAACGAGACCGGCGAGATCGAGATCTTTCAATTTATCAAAAAGCACGTCGAAAGTGGAAGGAATGGTTGGAATCTCAGCATATTGTTTATCCAGTCCTACCATTTTCATAGGAGCGTTCGGATGGAACTCCAACTCTATGACCAATTGACCGGTGAGCAGGCTGTTCATGATCAGCTGTGCCCGCAACCCTTTTTCAAGAAGTACCGGAAGATTTTTTGCCGCGGCTGATTATTTTATTCAGGAATGTCAGAAAGATGCTGTCCCAATGGGTAAGGCCACTGGTTTCAAAGGAGATCCGGCTGATTCCCGGTTCGGAAGAGAATGCTTTGTCGATATCCGTGGATGGCGGCAGCGTGCCGGCGGTCGTCCATGCTCCGGAGAACGTCAAGAGCAGAATGCCTTCGGAAGGACGGGTGAATGCAAACGTGCATGACGTCGCCGCGCTGTTTTTCACCTTCCCCATCAATCAGCGCTGCTGATCTGGAACCCGGGTCCATTTTCCGGACCGCGCACCGGCAATGCCCTGGGATGGAGAGAAGGGTCCTGATCCTGCCACCCGGCGGGTCCCGTATCGAAATGAAAAAATCCGCCCACTTCATTCACGCCGTTCCAGTACCAGATGCAGCAGCAGGTAATGTGGATCAGATCTGTGATATGGTACCCCCCCTTGCAACCTTCGTCATGCGTTCCCCTGTTTACAATTTCAGGATTATACAAGGCAGCCAGTTCATTTTGCGTGGGCATTCGCCAGTCGTTATAGCCGCCAACCTTATAATCGCGGCAGAAATTAATCGCTTCTTCCCAGGTAATGGAGACGCCGTTATCTTCGGCCGCCCACATAAGACCCGTCGAGGCATCTTTTACCGTCCCGTTATCGTAGGCAATAAAGCGGCCATCCCGAGAGGTTTCCAGAACCTTTGGCGCAACCGTACCTCCGCCGCTGACGCACGAAATCAAGAGAAGCGCGCAAAATCCCACTGCCATCCATATTTTTGTCATCTGTTGCCTCCTGCTGAGAAGTCTTCCATTCATGGCTGTTCGCAACGTCATTGCCTACCCTCCCTTGAGCACTGAAATCAGCATGCATTCTTGTCAAAAGCGGAATAAATGTCAAGCATCGTATGATTGCTCCGACAACCCATACGCGGCAACCGGGACCTTTTCATGCAGGTATTATTCAATTGACCTTGACCACCAAAACCAATTATTTAATATAGGTATCGGAAAATTACGGGATTGCCGTGCCGGTTTATGGACCCGTGAGGACAAAATCCGGATGTCCAATCCTGAAAACATGCATCTGTATGAGGAGAAACTGATGGATAATTTGACACTTAAACGGTTACCCGGATATACGGAATTTCCCGGTCCGGTGGTGACGGTGATCATGGATGGCATGGGAATCGGTCCCCGGGACGACAGCAACGGCATCTATGTGGCCTATACCCCCACCCTGGACCGGCTTTCCGGGGAACCTCTCAGTACCCGGTTAAAGGCCCACGGCATCGCCGTCGGGATGCCTTCGGACGATGATATGGGAAATTCGGAAGTGGGACACAACGCCCTTGGAGCCGGAAGGATTTTTTCTCAGGGCGCCAAACTGGTGGGTGAAGCCATCGCATCTAAAAAGATCTTTGAAAGCAAGGCATGGAGGCAGGTCCTGGCTCGTACCAGGCAAGGGGGAACGCTTCATCTTATCGGGATGGTCTCCGATGGAAATGTTCACAGCCACATTGCACATCTCTATGCGCTCCTGGATCGTGCCGCGGAGGACGGAATAAAGCGGGTTCGCGTACACGGCCTTCTGGACGGGCGCGATGTGGGGGAAAGAAGCGCCCTCTCCTTTTTTGAACCACTGGAAAACCGGCTGAAAGAACTGTCCACCGGAGGAAGGGACTACCGGATCGCTTCAGGCGGAGGAAGAATGGTCACGACCATGGACCGTTACAACGCCGACTGGAGCGTGGTCAAGAATGGATGGAATGCCCATGTGCTCGGAAAGGGAAGGCCATTCTCCTCGGCCACGGAGGCCATCAAGACCTATTACGCTGAAGATCCGGATATGACGGATCAGTACATGGCAAGTTTCGTCATTGTAGAAAATGGAGATCCCGTGGGCGCCATGGAAGATGGGGATGCGGTGATTCTCTTCAACTTTCGGGGCGATCGGGCCATTGAAATCTCGCGGGCCTTTGATGAACCGGATTTCAATGAATTTGACCGTGAACGGGTTCCCGAGGTTTTTTTTGCGGGAATCATGGAATATGACGGGGACGCCCACATCCCGAAAAACTATCTTGTGGAACCTCCTGCCATCGATAAGACCCTCGGTCAATACCTCTGTGCCGCGGGAGTAACCTCCTTTGCCATTTCAGAAACCCAGAAATTCGGTCATGTGACCTATTTCTGGAACGGGAACAATTCCGGATATATTGACGACAAGCTGGAAAAATATGTGGAGATCCCATCGGATAGAATCACCTTCGAACTCAGGCCCTGGATGAAGGCCGCGGAAATCACCGACGCAGTCGTCGATGCCGTCAAGAGCGGCGCCTACAAATTCATCCGTCTCAACTACGCCAATGGAGACATGGTGGGGCACACGGGGTTTCCCGCCGCCATTCGCATTGCGGTGGAAACGGTGGATCTCTGCCTCGGTCGCCTCATGAAGGCGATCGAGCATGCCCGAGGCGCAGCCGTCATCACGGCGGATCACGGGAACGCAGACTGCATGTGGACCGAAAAGAAGGGAAAACGCTCGCCCATGGTGGCCCACACAAAAAACCCCGTACCGTTTATTATTCACGATTGCTCCGGAGCAAATCGATTCGCCCTGCGTCCTCTCGAAACCCGCGGGCTGAGCAACGTCGCAGCTACCATCTGCAACCTTTTAGGATATGAGGCCCCCGCGGATTACGAACCATCGTTGATCACAATTGAATAGCAAAGGAGAGAGACATGACAATCAGTGACCTTGCAGGCAAACCGGCGCCACAAGCTCTTTTGGCCAATATTCCGAGACTCGTATCCACCTATTATACCCACAGACCGGATTCGGCGGTCGAAAGCCAAAAAGTCGCATTCGGTACGTCTGGTCACCGGGGTTCTTCCCTCAAGAAGAGTTTTAATGAGGACCACATCCTGGCCATCTCCCAGGCGATCTGCGAATATAGAAGAGGCAAGGGCATCAACGGCCCCCTGTTCATGGGAATGGATACCCATGCCCTCTCCGAGGCGGCCCTTGCCACCGCTATCGAAGTCTTTGCCGCCAATGGGATAAACGTCATGGTGCAGGAAGGGCTCGGATATACCCCCACGCCCGTTATTTCACACGCCATACTCACCTACAACCGGGGAAGAAAAGAAGGAATTGCCGACGGGGTCGTCGTCACCCCGTCCCATAACCCGCCCGAGGATGGAGGGTTCAAATACAATCCCCCTGAAGGAGGACCGGCCGGCACGAAAACTACCGGCATCATTGAGAATCGGGCCAATGACATCATCCGGGAAGAGTTGAAGGCCGTCCGGCGAATGCCTTTTGAAAAGGCCATGAAAACCGAATACATCCAACCCTACGATTACATCTCTCCCTATGTGAACGACCTCCCGAATATTATAGATATGGAAGCTGTTTCGGGGGCAGGGCTTACCATCGGTGTAGATCCCCTGGGCGGCGCATCCATCCATTATTGGGACCCCATTGCCGATCGTTACAAGCTTTCCATAGAGGTCGTCAACCGCTCCGTTGACCCGACGTTTTCTTTCATGACGGTTGACAAGGATGGAAAAATCCGAATGGACTGCTCTTCGCCCTATGCCATGGCGGGACTGATTCAGATGAAAGACAGGTTTGACATCGCCTTTGGAAATGATCCAGACTCGGACAGACACGGCATCGTCACGAAGGAAATGGGTCTCATGAATCCCAACTATTTCCTTTCGGCGGCCATATGGTATCTTTTTCAGAACAGACCCGGCTGGAAAAAAAACGCGGCCATAGGAAAAACCCTTGTTTCCAGCTCCATGATAGATCGTGTGGCCGCTCGCTTGCAGAGAAAGTTGTCCGAAGTACCCGTGGGGTTCAAATGGTTTGTAGACGGGCTGATGGACGGATCCTACGGTTTTGGAGGAGAGGAGAGCGCCGGCGCCTCTTTCCTCAGAAAAGATGGGACGGTCTGGACGACGGACAAAGACGGCATCATCATGGATCTTCTGGCCTGTGAAATGACGGCTGTAACCGGCAGAGATCCCTCCGAGACATACACCCGACTCACGGAGATGTTCGGCACTCCCTCTTACGAACGGATCGACGCGCCTGCCACGATCGAACAGAAGGCGATCCTGAAACACCTCTCTCCGGATATGGTGCTTTCAAAAGAACTGGCAGGAGAGCCGATTACGGCAAAGCTAACCGAGGCTCCCGGGAATGGCGCAGCCATCGGCGGATTAAAGGTCGTCTCTGAGAACGGATGGTTCGCTGCACGCCCCTCAGGTACGGAACAGATCTACAAAATTTATGCGGAAAGCTTCAAAGGCAAGGACCATCTCCGCCGGATACAGGAAGAAGCCCAGGCCATGGTCAAGGCCGTATTTGAAGCCAAGGGGGCGGGGAATTAGGTTTTAACGTCGGTTCATTTTCTGCGCATGGACTGGGCCGTGTGGATAGCAACCAGCCTTGCGACAAGGGTAGCGATATAGATCTGCCCCATCACCGCCTCAACGGAAGAAAGGGTTTTTGACTGGGGCGTCAACGGGACAATGTCTCCATACCCCAGGGTAGTCAAGGTCACAAAGCTGAAATAGGTGAAATCCTGGAACGTACTTCCCGTCCGTTCCGCCAGATGAAATGAGCCGGGCAGAAAATATTCCAGCACGGAAAAGGTGGATGACCAGAAAAAGGCCATAAGCAGGTATACGCAAACAGCAGCCATGATCACATCCATGGTGACCTCGGCCTCCTGAATCAAATATGCCAGAATAATAACCGCCACATAGGCAAAAAAGACTCCGGCGAGCAGATCGCCCATCATGCCCTCTAAAGCGCTTTCCTTGAAGAAGTTCTTCCAATGGATAAACATGGCCGGAAAAAGGAGGAAAAGGGAAAAGATGAAAACCCGCTTTCTCTGGCTGACGGCGTACGCGCCTGAAAGCAGCAGCACGGTAAATAGGATCTCCAGGACCAGCTTGACTCTCCCGAACCCCGCAAGAAAAGGATTCAGAATCAGAATCAGGCAAATGGATATAAGCAGGATGAGGAACCGCTTGGGGCGGGACCTCCCGAAGGCGTTTGAAAAAGTCATGATCCTTGGTCCTCGCGGGAAACTCTGTATCCAGTTGTCAGTTACCGGTTGACGGTTCTATCTCTCTCACGCGCCTGCCTTCCGCGGCTCCGTTTTCACTCCCGATGCTCCGATTCGGGCCGCATCCCCCGATCGTATCCATCCCCTCTTCCGATCAGGGAGATGGATGAGCATCCATCCATCTTCCATCCGTTCTTCATTTACAATGGCGCCTTCATGGAGGTTGAAAAGGACCGTATCATCCGGATGGGGGCCTGCCAGAACAGCCACTTCTTTGTTCAGAATCACTGCCCGATCATCGTAGTTCACCTGATGCCATTTAGCCCCGAAAGAAAGGCCGGCCAGAAACCAGCAGGCCAGGACCAGGACAAACAGGTAAAAGAACCACTCCGACCGGTAAAAGAGCCTGATGAACATCACCACCCAGAAAAGGAGATTCACGACAATAAATGCCCGAAACAACTCCTTCAAATTAAAGGAATCCATCCAGAACAAGGTATGCTCCAAAAATCCCGTCGGAGCGGGAATGACATCAAGGGTAAGATTTCTGGCATAGGCAAGATTAAATTGAAGGTCGGCATCCCTCGGGATCCATTGACGCGCCCTTTCATAGGCAAGGATCGCCATCCCGACCCGGTTCAGTCGGATGTAGGCATTTCCCAGATTGTACAGCACATGGCCGCCGGCATACCCGGAATGTATGAGATTTTGATACCCTTCAACGGCTTTCTCGTAATGCCCTTCCTTCTGGGTCTGGTTGGCCTTGAAAAAAATTTCTTCCGGCCCATCAGTCCCGGCCCGCGTAATCGTACCCGAAAAAACCATCAGTGCCGCCACAGCTGCAACCATGGCAATTTTCCCAAGAAGCCTCACTTGATTTCCCTTTCCATCTGCTTTATGCAAGCGGCTATTTCCGTGCCGATAGGTTCCCGGGTCCGGTCCTGCCCTGTGTAAACAGCATTTTCAAGCTGTTTCAGCAGGGAGCCGAGTTTCATGGCCATATCAGAGGGGACACCCCTGGTCAGCAGAAGGGCAATCACATCATCGGCCGTAATCGCAGCCATTTCCAATCCGAATCGATCATTGAAATAGTCTCTTACCGCCAGAATGAGACACTTGGCATCCGATCCCTCCAAACTGCATGTCCGGATAGCTTTTCCAGCGGCCTTTTTCGCTCTCTGGACATGCGCGGAGCGGATCGACCTCTTTTTGATTTTTAAAACAGCGAGCGCAAATCCGTAGAAAACCCCGGGTGCAATCAGAAGCATCCACGGGAGGAAGGTCCCTTTCCGCCCATCCGAACCATTCCAGTCATTTTCCACAAGGCCGAGGTTTCTTACGGAATCGTGCAGGGGAAGGATGTCGTGCCCGATCTCCTTTACATCCTGCTTCACGAAAGGCTGACCCGATGCACCGGATTCTCCAACGGAAATTTTTACGGAACGGCTATCTTTTCCGGCCAGGACGGTAAGAGGGAAAGGCGTTGTTTCGAGGCTTTGGTACTGCCCTTTCTTCGGATCAAAGAAAGGAACGGTGAGGGAAGGAATCGTGTTCATTCCCTCTTTTTCCGGAACGAGCGCCCATTTCATGGTCTTCGAGCCGCGGATTCCGGCGGCATCCATTTCAGAAGTTAAGACCGGTTCATCGGCATAGACCTTGATGTCCCGCGGCTCCGGCATCTTCATATCGGGAATGCGGTTGATATTGCCCCTGCCCTCCACCTTCACCGTCAGCGTGGCGGACTCCCCGGCCTTCAACCGCGGAGGATCAATGCCCGCGCTTATGGTAAAATCGCCCACAAGTCCGCTGAAGCCCTCTGGCCTTCCCTGGAGCGGAAGCGGTTCCACAATCAATTCCGGAACGTTGCTTGAAACGCTCAGGGGACGATTTCCCGACACCAGGCCGCCGCTGAAAAACGGATCATCAAACAGACCCCGTCCCGATCTTCGTCCGGGTTCATTCACGGTCATATTCATACGAGCCGGATCGATCCGGTACTTGCCCTCCTTAAACGGAGTCAGGGCGTAAGGGATCTCTATAATCCGATATTGCAGGCCATCGTAAGCCCCTTCATATTCCATTGGTTTTGTCAATTGGGTGAAAGTAAGGTTCTCCTGTTCCGGAAGCTGAAGAGAAATGTTGGTCGCTTGTCTCCGAAGATAAAGCCTCAGGGTGTAGATCGGCTGTTCTTCCGCAAAGACCTTGGCCTTGCTGAGAGAAGCGACCAAAAAGATGCTCTTGGATGGCGCATTCCCCTCTGCATTCTGTTGCCTTACATGGATCGTTTGTACGTCGCTCTGGTACGCTTTGCCGTCGATGCGCACTTCCGCGGGGCCAATTTGAAATGCACCCGGCTTGGTGGGGGTTAGGAAAAAGCTGAAATTCACCCCGGAGCTGAATGTGCCATTGATAATATGAACACTGCTGGAACTTCCCCCCCGCGTGACATGAAAGGCGTCGAGCCCGGCGATGACGGGTGGGGCATCGCTGCTCCGGGCGCCGGAGACTTGAACGTCCATTTGGATTGTGTCATCCATGCCGGCTTCGGTCCTGTCCAGCGACAGTTTTACAGAAATGGGATCAGCAGCCAGACAGGGCGCGGAAAAAAAGAGAAGGAAGAAAAGCCACATCAGGTTTACCGGCTTCATATTACCAATCCTTCCCCGACTTTGGCCGCAACACCCCTCGTTCCTGAAGCTGAAGTTCCATGAGTCGCGTTCTGTCCTCTTTCACATTGTCCAACATGGCCTCGGCCTTTGATATGGACATGGATGCCGTTTCCGATTTCTTCTCGTCATCCTTTGATTTTGATTCAGAAGGGGCATTTTGCGCCTGAAGGTCGCCCGAAAGGTTCTGCTTATCCTCCTTCTTTTCCGGTTCCCGGCCTTGTTTCTGTTCTTTCTTTTCCGCGGAATCCGCCTTTTTCTGTTCCTTCTCCTTCTCGGAACCGCTTTTCTTGCCCTGGTCCGCCGAAGATTCTTTTTCTCCCTCTCTCTCCTTCTTTTCCTTTTGTTTTTCCTGCCCCTTGTCCTCCTGCTTCTTATTCTTCTGGTCCATATTTTTTTGGTCCTTGGATGAATCCCCTTCCTTTTTTTCCTCACTCTTTTTCTGCTTCTGGATCTCCTTCAAGGTCAATTCCAGGTTGAATTTTGCATTTTCGCTGTCCGTCTTCAATTGAATAGCCTGTTTGAAATATTGGGCCGCCATGGAAAAATCACCCTCTTTAAAGGCCGTGTTGCCTGCGTTAAAAACCGCCTTGTACTGCATTTCTTTATCCTGTGTCCTTTTGTAAACGCTGGAAAAGGCTGCCATGGCGCCCTTATAATCCGAACCCTGGTAGCCGGCGCATCCCCGGTTGTACCGGAAGCGCAGATCCTTCGGGTTGTCCATGTCGGATTTTTCGTAAAGCACTTCGGCCTCCTTGAACTTGCCGTTTCGGTACAGCTCATCAGGATCCTCCGACCCGAAAACCGGGGCCACCCATCCGGCCATGTTACACGACAGAAAAACAGGCATCAAAAAGAAAAGGCAAAGGATAAAAATGCGCAGACCTTTTCCGGAAAAGGGAGATTTCTTTCCCATGTTGCGCAAGAACCCTTCAAAAAGCAGGATAACGAAAGCCGCCAACACAAAAAGAGTAAACCGCTCTTCAAATACCTTTATTTTCCCGCTCTTGACGGTGGAGGCATGTGTGCTCGATTTCACCCCGTCAAAATAAAGGAGATCCAAGTCCAGATCCCCGGAGACGGCCCGCACATAACGCCCGCCCGTGATGGAGGCGATTTCCCGCAGTTGCTCCTCATCCAGTTTGGAAAGAATCATGTTTCCGTCCGTGTCCTTCTTGAAACCGCCCTTCCCTTCCTGTTGCGGTATGGGCCCGCCGGACGGATCTCCAATGCCGAATACAAAGATCTTGATTCCTCTTGCAGCCGCTTCCCTGGCCGCCTGAACCCCCTTTGCCTCGTTGTCCTCTCCATCGGTGATCAGAATCATGACCTTATCGGTCTCCGCCTTTGGGTCAAACGCCGACATACCCACCTTTAGCGCCTCGCCCAGATCGGTCCCGGGCGCAGGAATCAAATCCGGGCTGAGAGCGTTTAAAAACAGGTTAAGGGCGCCGTAATCCAGGGTTAGAGGGCACTGTATGAAGGCAGCGCCCGAAAAGGCCACCAGCCCCACCCTGTCCCCCTGCACAACCCCGATGAAGTCCGAAATTTCTCTCCTGGCCCTCTCCAGTCTGTCAGGTTTCACATCCTGAACCAGCATGCTCGGGGAAACATCCACAAGAAGCACAATATCAACCCCTTTTTGAATCACTTCCTGATAATGGCTGCCCCACCGGGGACCGGCAAGGGCAATCAGCATGAATCCCAAGGCGCTGATGGTCAGGATCGGCCTGATGGCCCGCATACCCCCCGGCCCTTCCCCGGTCAGACGGGTGAGAAGTTGGGGATCGGCAAACTTTTCAAGAGATTGCCTGACCCTGCGTCCGCGAAATATAAAGACCAGAACGGTTAAAGGAAGAAGCCAGAGAAAATGAAGCATCCATGGATGGGCCAGGTTCATGGGAGCACCCTCAGCACAACGGTTTCAAGCAGGATCTTGAGGACAAAAAGAAAAACGGCCGGGATGAGGAAATAGAGATAAAGTTCCTTGAAGTGGAAAAATTCTTTGACCTTCACCTCTCGTTTTTCGGCATGGTCTATGATTTCATACACTTCCGCCAACCCCTTGCTGTCGGAGGCGCGAAAGTATCTTCCTCCTCCCATTTCCGCCATCTTCTTCAGGGTTTTTTCGTCCAGATCCACCCTTTCATAGACCGTTCGCTCTCCAAAAAAGGTCTTGACCTTGAAAGGGGCGGGACCTTCGCCGCCCACGCCGATTGTATAGATCTTGACTCCGAGCGCCCTGACAGCCTGCGCCGCCTCTTCCGGAGAGATGCTCCCGGCATTTTGTCTGCCATCCGTAAGAAGAATCAATATCTTCGCCTTGGCTTCGATATCCTTGAGCCGTTTGCCCCCGATCGCAATGGCCGTGCCGATGGCCGTGCGGTCGCCCGCCATTCCGATGATCATCTTGTCCACAAGCCCTAAAAGGAGCCCTTTGTCCACGGTGAGGGGAGCCTGCGTAAACGCCTCTTCGCCAAATACCACAAGCCCGATACGATCCGTTTCTCTCTTCTTAATAAAATCGCTGACCACCTTCTTCACCGCGGTCAACCGGGATACGGGCTTTCCATCCAGGGTGAAATCCAGGGCCTGCATGGACCCGGAAGTATCGAGACAGAGGACAATATCCACACCGGGGGACCGGACATCCCTCGAAACATTATATAGTTGCGGTCTGGCGGCAGCGATTGCAAGCAGGATAAGGGTGCACGCCTTGAGCAGAATAGGGAGCCTCACAAGCCATCCGGCCCTGCCCCCTGTCAAAGGAGCCATACGCGATGTCATGGAATGGGTAAGACCCGAGGGCTTCCTTCTCCAAGCAAAGACCAGCCATCCTGCAACCGGCAGAAGCAAAAAGAGGAGGAGCGGGTAGGCAAACCGGAACATCATGGAAACCGCCTCCCTCCCCGGAGTCTCTTCCGGATTGATCTTTTCTCTCCCGTTTTCTCTTCCAGGGGAGGATTGATATCCTTTTCAAACGATTCACAGGTGTCTTCGATGTAGCCGAGGGCCTTTTTCACTTCCTCTTCTTTCCGGGCCTGCGTCGGTTTATAATCCGCGAATTTCACCAAATCCGCCTGTTTGAGCAGCTGGAGAAGGTCCCTGTCTTTCCCCTCTTTTATGGCCAGGGCGATCTCCTGGGTAGTGAATTCGACTGCCGGAAATCCTCGCAGTTCTTCCAGATATCTCCTCATGATCTCGGAAAATCGAAAGTAAAAGACCTTCAACTGTCCCCGTTCGAAGAGTTTTTCTCCTTCAAGCGCCTGGATCCTTTCTCTTGCCGCCACATGGGGAAGGATTCGAGGCGTCTTCCCAACCATACCCACTCCGCTTCTTTTTCGCCACCAGAAAAAGCCCCCGGCCAGCAGGCACAGCAGCAAGATTGCCGCCCCCCACAAAACTTCTTTCTTCCAGGCGAAACCGGTGGGCATGATGCCGTAAATCGGCTTGAGCACGGCCTCTTCCGGCTTCTCGCCCAGGTTCGAAAGGACATTCAGAGAGGTTGGCTCCGCATCCAGCGCGGCTTTTGCGCCTTTCTTATCCAGATATGCGACGGACAGAGGGCCCGTGGTGAGAGACCCCAGCTTATCCACCAGGAGTTTGATGCGTATTTCTCCTGAAAGGTTTTTTTCTCCGGCAGGCGTTCCGCCGCCCCCGGAAGGGATGTTTTCCAAACCCAGAACCGTGAGCCCATCAAGCCCTTTTATCCCGACTTTATCGGACAGTCGGGCGCCCTCGGGGAGGGCGTAGTGCAGGATGAGCGCAACCACACTGCCCACCCTGGCGGAAGGAGGCATCATGGAAGCGCTAAGAACCCCCGATTGAGACGTATCCTTATTCGTTTCCGCAACGGTGGTCAAAACCGCCCCGAAAAGAGAAAACAGGAACAGAAAGATCAGTAAAGCCCGGCTTTTCATCGCCGCTTTCTCCTTTTCTCAAAAAGGCTGATCAACGGCTCCACCAGAGGCCCGTCCGTGGAAAGGAGTACCTGATCCACACCTGCCTTGCGCAATAAACGATCAAGACCCGATTCACTCTCCTCCCTGTATTCACGCCACTTTTGTCTGAACTTTTTACTGGAACTGTTGACAAAGGCGATTTCTCCTGTTTCGGGGTCCTGCAGCCTGATAAGGCCCACCCGGGGCAACTCCTCCTCGGCAGGATCCACAATCCGAATCACCGTGAGGTCGTGCTTCTTTGCCGTCAAACGCAGCGATCTTTCAAAACCTGTATCCATGCAGTCCGAGATGAGAAAGACAATGGCGTGGCGTTTTACAACCCGGTTCAGATAGTCCAGCGCATCTTCGATACCGGTTCGCAGGTTCTCCGGTTCATACGTGAAAATTTCCTTGATCAGACGCCACACATGGGATGCCCCTTTTTTTGGAGGGATATATTTTTCCACCTTCGAACTGAACAGGATCGCCCCCACTTTATCATTGGTTCGAATGGCCAGGAAGGCCAACATCCCGGCAACTTCCGCCAGGAGCTCCCGTTTAAATTTTCTTTTTGTGCCGAAAAGATGCGAGCCTGAAAGATCCAGCAGGAGCATCACCTTCAGTTCCCGCTCCTCGTGAAAGACCTTGACGAATGGATGCCCGAAACGGGCCGACACATTCCAGTCAATGGTCCGGATGTCGTCTCCGATCTGATATTCCCTGACTTCGGCAAACTCCATGCCTCTTCCCCTGAACGCACTTTCATACTGCCCTGCGTAAAGGTTACTGGCCATCCTCCTGGTGGAAAAGTGGAACCGTTGTATCTTCTTGAACAGTTCGACGGAGATCATTTCAGGGGACCTCGATCTGTTCCAGCAGCCGGCCGATCAGGTCATCCGTGCTCTTTTCCTCCGCTTCCGCTTCATAGCTCAGAATGATCCGGTGTCTCAATATGTCGGGCGCCATCGATTTCACATCCTGCGGCGTCACATATCCCCTGCCATTGAGAAACGCATGGGCCCGGGCTGCCAACCCCAGCCAGATAGACGCCCTTGGAGAAGCGCCGTAACTGATCATGGACGATATTTCTCCATCCAATTTTCCGGGGGTTCGGGTGGCCCTGACGATCTCTACGATATAATCCATGATCCTTTCCTCCATGTGAATGGCTCTCATGATCTCAGAGGCCTCATGGATATGGTGAAAATCCACAACGCCGGCAATGGCATCCCCTTCCCTGGAATAGGCCCTTTCCATGATCTGCTTTTCTTCCCGGGCCGAAGGATAATCCACTTTTATCTTCATCATGAATCGGTCGATCTGGGCCTCGGGGAGGGGATACGTCCCCTCTTGTTCTATGGGGTTCTGCGTCGCCAGTACCAGAAATGGATTTCCTAAAGGGAAAGTGGTTTCCCCAATGGTGATCTGCCTCTCCTGCATGGCCTCCAGCAAGGCGCTCTGCACCTTGGCCGGCGCCCGGTTGATTTCGTCCGCAAGGATGATGTGGTTGAATATGGGTCCTTTCTTGATTTCAAAGGTAACCGTATCCGGTCTGTAAAACTGGGTCCCCAGGATATCCGCGGGAAGGAGATCGGGTGTAAACTGAATCCGCTGAAAAGAAGTCCTTATGGAGGCTGCAAGGGACTTGACAGCCGTCGTCTTGGCCAACCCGGGAAGCCCTTCCAGCAGGATATGCCCATCGCACAAAAGGCCTATGAGCAGTCTCTCGATAAGGCGCCTCTGGCCGACAATCACTTTCTCCATTTCAGCCATAATCCTTCGGAGCACCATGCTTTGCTTTTCAACCTGTTCCGTGATTTCACCGATATCCCTGCTCACCTGTTTTTCCTCCCTGAAATCGATTAAAGATAAAGAAATTGGAAACTCAAAATTTGAGAATCCTGTTGAATAATGCCGTCAGGGTATGGGCTGCCCGAAGATAGTTTTCTTCAAAGCTATATTTGACCACATAGGTCAAATTGAAACAATTAGGGATATTGTCGAGCGGTTTTCAGAGGCAAACGTGATAAAAAAGGAGGAGGGATCGAAATGAGAAGCGCTTTGGCTTCGGCCATACAGCAAAATACTTATTCTGGAAACCTGAGGCAATATCTGTTTCATGAAATAAGTGGTCGGGACGACTGGATTTGAACCAGCGGCCCCCGCGTCCCGAACGCGGTGCTCTACCAGACTGAGCCACGTCCCGACATGAGCTCATTCATTATTTTAAACACATATTTTACGCTATATTAATCTGCAAAGCAAGAAGAAATTATTCACGATTTCAAAAAAGTCAAACGCCCCATAAAGTGAGCCCTGCAAACTCTGACGGCATCTTATTCAAAAACCCTGGCAGAATGGATTCCAGATCCGTATGTGGTTGCCAGGGAATTTGAATAGAATGCCTCTGATGGAGCTGAAAAGCTGATTGCTTGCTTAAACTTACAGGTGCTCCATGATAATCTTGATGAAATTATCCATGATCTTGGCGGTAGCGCCCCAGATAAGATCGTCCCGGTATTTAAAACTCAATGTATTAAGCGTCATCCCGTCATATTCCACCAGGTGCGTTTTCTCCTTTATGTTTTCTGGAAAAAACCGGTTGAGAGGCACTTTGATGATGGAATCCACTTCCGATCGGTTGAGGCTCAGATCGTCAGGATAGGGGATGAGACCTACAAAGGGATGAATCACAAAATTGGAGACAAGCGTGAGCGTGTCGTCGATTCGTCCCAGGATTTCCACCTGTTCCCTGTAAACGCCGATCTCTTCGTAGGTCTCGCGAAGAGCGGTATCTTCAACAGTTTGGTCTTCCTCGTCAACCCCGCCGCCAGGAAACGATATCTGCCCCTTGTGCTCGGCTACCGTGTCGGTTCTTTTGGTAAACAGTACACGGCACATCCCATGGTCGTCAAACAGCGGGATCAGAACACCCGCATGCCGGTATCTCAACTCTTCGTCAGCAATGAGTTGTGGTTTTCTCTCCTTCAGGATTTTGCGAATATAGTCTGTCAGGCACACTTCTTCCGGCATGGTCTCACGGATCCAGATTTATTACATTTGAAAAGTTATGAGTTTTATCAAATATGATCATTACTGCTCAAGATTCAAGCTGGACATGCTTTTTCTAAAGACGTGGAGGCGCCTCTAAACCGTACCGTAGGTATTTACGTATTCGTCAAATACCGCCTTTGTTTCGTCTCCCATGGGCATATAGGTCCCGTTCATCAATACCGGTTCTTTTTTTCTATAGAGGTAATCCACGACCTCCCTTATGCCGGCCACGGCAATCACCGAAACCCCGCTTTTCGATACGAAATCCTTGACGGCATCCGCCCCTTTCCGGTTGAGAGCCACATCTCCTTCCGCGTTATAAACGGCGGTTGTCTGCTGCCTGTCAATGCAAATCCCGATTCCAACAATATGCACCTTGATATCCATTTTGCGGCATTCCGAAGCAATTTTTTCCAGGAGATCATATTTGGTTTTCATTGACGTTGCGACATCATCCACGATGAAAATGCGACATCCATCAAAAAAGGCGCCATTAACAAACACGCTCTTGGTTTTGGTTCCTTCACCGTGTGTCTTGGCCTCTTTTCGATCGTATTCAAAATTCAGATCGATTCCATACTCCTGCCACAAGGCGATGGAAGTCGCCAGTGCGATGGAACTTCCTTTATAGGAAGGCCCCAAAATAATATCCGTTTCCTTGGCAAGCCCCCCTGAAACCATCATGGCCGCGAAAAAAGAGCCCATTTCGATGCTGAGGCGGCCGCTTCTGAACATGGCCATATTCACAAAATAAGGCGTCGGACGTCCATCTTTCAATACAAGCCCTTCATCAAAAAAGAGGGCGCCTGTTCTTGCCAGAATCAGGGACAGTCTTTCCTTATAATCCTTCATCCTATATCCTTTCCTTCCCAGGCGATGCCGGGACAAAAAAAGAGGCCCTCGCAAACAGCTACGGCCTCGTCAAAACATTTTCTTACACGCGATTTCCCGAATGAAAGCCCTCCAATACAGGAGTCCTCAACGGTTACCTTCCTCCAACTGTTTTGATAGAAAATTTACCTTATAACGCATGGTTCGATCTGTTTTGATTCTTCGGTCGACCACTTCGGCCGCATAAACAACCGTAGAATGGCTCCGGTTTATTCCCTTGCCGATCTCCTCTAGCGTTTCATCAGAGTGCTTCCTGCACAGGTACGAATAGATATTGCGCGGATCCCCATAGATTTTTTTCCTCGACCGTGAGCTGAGCATCTCCACATCTATCTTATAATAAGTACAAACCAGTTCTTTAATCCGCTCGGAAGTCAAGGAAGAACTTGGTGCAACAAGGGTGTTGACAACGTCTCTGGCGGAATCGATGTCCGGTTTTTCTCCCACAAGTTCAGACTTTGCCCTGAGACATTTCAGCGCGCTTTCCATCTGACGGACATCGAGTTTCAGACGGGACGCAAGAAGGTCTATCACGTCTTTGGACAGGGATATGTTGAGTGCGGCAGCCTTTTCCGACAATATTTTGACCCTGGTTTCATAATCCGGTCCTGCAATCGTGGTGACAAGCCCCGAAGTCAAACGTGAGGACAATTCTTTAGACATGTTCGGAATATCCTTGGGAGGCAGGGCGCTCGTAAAAATCAGCTTTTTCCTGTTCTCCGCCAGGGCGTCCAGGGTAAACCCCAATTCCGCTTGAATTTTTTCCTTTCCACCTAAGAAGTGGATATCCTCAAGCAGGAGGACATCACAGGAACGACGATACCTGTTCTTGAAGGCCTCAATTTTTTTCTGCTTTAAAGAAGAAATCATTTCATTGGTAAAATCTTCAGCGGTCATGTAAATAATTCGCGTTTCAGGACCGTTGCTCAGAATGGTATGTCCTATGGCCTGGGAGAGATGTGTTTTGCCCAACCCGGTATTTGAAAGCATCAACAGGGAATTATAATCCTTCACATTCCCCATGGCGATGCTCTTTGAAGCGGAATAAGCGAACTCATTGGACTGCCCTACGATAAATCGATCGAATGTAAACTGGCTGTTGAGCCAGAGATTCTTACCAGCCCTTATTTTTTCCATGCTGGGAAGGGCCAGCTGCCTGTTTCCTGCAACCGGGGAATCTTGAGGAGACCTTGTTTTGGACGGTTCCACCTTAAGGATAAGATCGATATCGCCGTAACCGGATTTTCCAAACTTATCCTTTACGATGTCGATATAATTCTCTCTGATCCAGTCCCTTGAAAATTTATTCGGGCAGCCGAGAACGATGCTATGACCCGGATTTTCCAAGAAAGAGACCGGATTGATCCAAAGAGAGAAGCTGTTCCTTGGAAGCTCCAACTCGATTTGACGCTTAATTTTTTCCCAAACTGAATTCAATGGAGACTCCTGATGGTATTCTATTGCAAACCATGGCCCTCGAAAGGACCGTATCATTACACCAGAATTAAGGATAGGCTGCAAGGCAATGCAAATGAGTTAGGGCAGATCTTCAAACAAGTGTCGCGACTTTAAAAAAAAACCTATTTTCTGTCAAAGGCTCTTGCCGTTGATAAGAACTTAGAGCCCCTGTTCTTTGTTGACAATGGGTAACATGGTTCATTTGTTGGCAAATTGTGCCAGACCTGTGTAAGGTATCGAGAAAAAAGAATAATTGCTTTACAATAAAAAGATAATTATTCCAGTATTTTTTAATGTTTTGCCAATTGCGTTAATTTATTTTCCACAATTTCAATCTTTAAATTGCTACGATTTACGCTTATTTTTAAAGAAAATCATTTTTTTTAGGATCAGTTTTTCCGTTCTGATTCTTTCAGCAGGCGGAAAAGAAAAAATAGGTTTCTTTCTATCATCTTACGTTCTATCGCTCATGGGGAACTTGATATCTCCCCCGTTTAGCGGCTCTTATGAACCATGAAATTTATCGCGGGCCTTCATATCCACTCCCATTTTTCAAGGGCGACATCCCACTCTCTCGATCCTGAGCGCCTTTACCTCCGGGCCAAGAAAAAAGGTATGGGGGGCGACCGGCGGTCTCCTCATTTCTGAAACGAACGGGTATGCCAAAAATAGATCTTCTGCACAGGAGGTTATGATGGGCAGTACGGTTCCGTAGAGATCTTCAATGAGGATGAAAGGAAGGCTTGAATCTCGTCTCCGCCTCTTTGCGCCTCTGCGCGAAAAGCCGTGTGAGAAGTTTATTTCGTGATCAAACCGGTCTCTTTTCC
>JBBSAR010000014.1:0-22136 GCA_038252125.1 Desulfatiglandales bacterium | reverse complement strand
AAGCCCTCTCTGAGATGCTCCTCAATTGAACCCGTTACATTATCCTCCATGTGTCGAAGGGAAGCAATGGAGCAACTGGTCACTTTTCCCCTATATGAAACAGTTGTACTAATACTTGTGGTCACGCCCTATGCCACCTATCTCTTTACTGCCCAGATTGTCTCGCATGCCGATGCACCCTACCCAGCCCCTCTCCTCATCTATGCAAAATAGAAATTATACACGCGTGCATAACTTAATCGGTACGTGTATAGAATGCAGATCGTTTCCCACATTAGGTGATCGTTACAATATTCCCACCAGGGTAAGACAGTGTGCGCTTTTCATGCCGGCTTGTAGAGCAAAACAAACCTGGGAATCGATCAGATTGAAGGGCTTTACATATTCGTCTATAGTGGGCCTTTCTTTGTCATACATGGCGGCCATTGCACCGGTGGGGGAAGGAGCTCCCATCCTGGCCGACTTTTCGGCAATGCCGTCCCAGATAGCGCCCTGGTCGGTTCGGTATTCTCCTGAAGACCTGATGGAATAGTTGACCTGCTCTGATTTCATCGCGCGAAGATTGGATGACATCATCCTCTTTTGGCTGTGAAATATGGGGCTGTCATAGGACCATCGGCCGTGCTCCACGCAGCTTACCGGGACTACAATTGTGGCATTATCCTGGATCAGAATAGTCGTATTGACAATCCTGTTCTGTTTGGCCCCGACCAGTTCTTCCCCGTCCAGGATGAGGATCATTCGGGGAGAGGAAATCTCACTTGTCGCAATAAAAGTTTGCAGATTACCCATCTTCAATTTTTTGATCCGGTCTCTTTAAGCCATTTTACTTGCAGGGAGTCTCCATACCCTTTTGCTTTTTTAGGAAGCTCAACAGGCGGGAATTAAACTTCTCAGCCTGTTCAATATTGGAAAGATGTGCGGCGGAAGGGAGTATTTCCAACTCGGAGTTGGAAATAGAGTCGTGAATGGCCTCTGATGCGACCACCGGAGTTCCGATGTCATTTTCACCCACCATTATCAGGGTGGGCAGTTTGATTTCAGAAAGACGGCCAAGATAATCCAGGCCGAGGATGGCTTCGCTGCATCCTATGAAACCCGCCACCGGGGTTGCCAAAAATTGCTTTCGAATCAGGTCGATTGCAGGGGGATTTGAATGGAGATAGGGCAGGGTAAACCAGCGCTGCAAAGTGCCGTCAACCAATGCCTGCATCCCTTTTTCACGGGCGATTTGTTCGCGTTCCTGAAACAGTGGTCGGGCTTCTTTGGGAATAACAGACGCCGTATCACATAAAACCAGGCTTTTTAAACGGCCGGCATAATTCAGTCCCAGGCATTGTCCGATCATACCGCCGATGGATAATCCGACGAAATGCATGGCATCTATCTCGAGTGCATCCAGCAAAGCGATTACATCAGCCGCCAGTTGCTCCAGCGTATAGGAACCTTCCGGTGCATCACTTTCGCCGTGGCCACGCATGTCGTACCGTAGAACCCGATAATAGGGTTCCAAGGCTTCAATCTGAGGATTCCACATGGACATGCCCGATCCCAAAGAGTGACTCAGTACAACTACCGATGCGTCTTCTCTTCCTGACAGTTCGCAATTTATTTGGATGCCGTTGGCTTTTATTTGCATGTTTATCGATCTCTTTGTTAATGAAGCAGCCAGTTGGGAAGCAGGAGCGAAATGGCCGGCACATAGGTTACGAGCAAAAGAGAGATCAGCATGATAACGAGAAAGGGCATTACCCCCCGGGCGATTCGTGTCAGGGGTTGGCCGGTGATGCCGGACGAGACAAAGAGATTCAGTCCGAATGGGGGCGTGAGCATTCCCATTTGAATATTGAGCACCATGACGATGCCGAAGTGGACGAGATCAATTCCATAGCGGTTGAGTGTTTCCAGGAAAAGGGGGGCAAGAACGAGCATGGCGCTGACATCATCCATGAAACAGCCCAGAACAAGAAAAAGGATGTTTACCGTCAAGAGGAACATCCAGGGAGTGTGGATGTGCAGCATAATCAGATCTGCCAGTTGATTGGGGATCTGCTGAGCCGTAAGAAGCCATATGAATGTCATGGCGCAGGAAAGGATGAAGAGCAGGCAGGCCGAAAGAATCGCGGCTTCCTCACACACTTTCGTCAGATCTTTGATCCCGAACTCCCTATAAATGAACATTTCCACCAGAAGAGCATAGACCACGCTGACGGCGGCGGCTTCCGTTGGCGTAAACACGCCCGAATAGATCCCTCCCAACACGATGACAGGCAAAAGAAGTGCCCAGAACCCACGTCGGGCCGTGCGAAAGACCTCTTTGATGGAGGCCTTTTTTTCAATCCGCCAGTTGTGACGCTTGGCGACCACGTAGGTGTATGCAATTAACGCCGCCCCGATGAGGAGTCCGGGGAGGACGCCCGCCATAAACATCTCCGCAACCGAAACGTTCATGACCAGGCAGTAGAGAATCATCGGGATGGAAGGGGGGATAACGATCCCCAGAGACCCGGATACGGTGATCAGCCCCAGGGAAAATCTTTCGCCGTAGCCCGCTTTAATCAGGGCGGGAATCATAATGGAACCGATGGCAACCACCGTTGCCGGCGAAGAACCGGATATGGCTGCAAAGAAAATGCAGGCCAGAACTCCTGCAATGGCCAGACCCCCTGGAAACCAGCCTACCAGGGCATTCACAAACTCGATCAACCTTCGTGCGATGGCGCCTTTGGTCATGATGGAACCGGCGACAATAAAAAATGGAATCGCCAAAAGGATAAATTTGTCCAGGGCGTTAAAAAGTTGCTGGGTAAGAATCTGAAGGGGCGTATCGGTAAAGAGATACAGGGCTACGGTGGTGGTAATCCCAAGGATTATAGCGATGGGAACCCCGGCCAGAAGCAAAAGGCCGAAGGAGATGATAATAGTCAGGGTCATGGGGACGCCTCACCGGAGGACCGCTTGGAGCCATGGGTAATCTCCCGTAAAAAACGCGTCCCCACCGCGAAAAAACGAAACCCCATGACCATGGAAAAAATTGGAATGGGCAAGTACGCCAGATACATGGGGATTTCCATGGCAGCAGAGGTCGTTCCGTACCCATACATTCGAAGCACGATTTTCCAGGAGTAGAACGCCACGATGACAAAAAAGAGGCCGGAAAGGACACTCGTGAGGCATTGGAGTAATTGTCGCCAGGGCCGATTCAAGTGGGTGACGATCAGGTCCATGGTAAAGTGGCTGCCGCTCTTTACTCCGATGCCGCCTCCAAGAAAAGCGACAAAAACACCGAGGTAACGACCCAGTTCCTCAAACCAGGTAAAGCTGTAGTTGAACACGTAACGGGCAAACACCTGTACGAAACCTATCAGGGCAAGTCCCAGAATGGTCCAAACCAGGGTAACTCTCTCAAGGCGGTCGATGAAACGGCTTACCTTTGCCAAAACAACATTCCCCAAGGGTTAAGGGCCTCGGCCCATGAGATAAAAAAATTGAGAGCCGGAGGGGAACCACCCTCCAGCTCTTCTTTACAAGAACCTGCCGAAATTATTGCTGGTGTTCCTTGATTTTGGCCAGCATGAAATCGAAAATATCATCCCCGATTTTTTTGCGGTACTTGTCCCATACAGGAACCATGGCCTCTTTGAAGGCTTCTCGCTCCTCTTTGGTGAGATGGATCACATCAATGTCGTTCTTTTGACAGTATTCGGCAATGCTGATGTTGCTCTTGGGCAGCTTATTAGTCAGTTCCGCATTTACTTTTCTGTTGGTGTCAATGGCCACTACGGCTGCTTCTCGAAAGATCTGTTGGTCCGCCGGGGAAAGGGTTGCCCAGTAGTCCGGGTTTACTATAATAATGCACTCCGTAAGACAATGGTGCGTGATGGTTACATTTTTGGTTACCTCGGTGAATTTCATGAGGACCGACGTGAGGAGCGGATTTTCCTGGGCGTCGATTACACCTGTTTGAAGGGCGTTGTAGATTTCAGGAAAGGGGATGCCGACCGGAGAGGCGCCCAGCTGTTTAAAGGTATCAAGGTATACCGGGGAATTCATGACGCGGACTTTGAGCCCCTTGATATCCTCGGGTTTTCGAACCGGTCGCTTGTTATTGGTGAAATCCCTGAATTCGTTTTCGGTCCAGCCGATGGCGATAAACCCTTTTTTGGGGAAATAGGAAAAAATTTTCTCCTGCACCTGAGGATCATCCAGGGTTGCATAGGCGGTCTTGCGATCCGGAAAAATAAAAGGCATGTCCAGAATAGCCGACTCGGGCACGAAATTTTGGAGAACGGCTGTCGTGATGGAAGCCAGCTGGAGCGTTCCGCCCTGCACCTGCTCCGCCATGGATACCTCGCCGCCCAGTTGCCCCAGGGGGAATGTCGCGATGTCGATTCTTCCGTTCGTTTTTTCTTTTACGTAGGCCGCAAACGCATCAACGCCTTTGGATTGTCCATGAAAAGGCGGGGCCACATGCCCGAATTTGATTTTTCCGGAGGATCCTGCAATGGCCGAAACAGGGAGCGCCGCGATGAATGCCATGAAACCGAAAGCCAAAAAAATGTGAGTTATTCTTTTCATAATCCACCTCCATACTTGAATTAGTGTTTAACGAATAAAACTGCGCTATCTAAATCGATCTTTAATATTATCTCCCTTTTTCAAATCCCGCATCAAAAACTTTCAGATTGTTCTCTCTTAAACGTTCAGGACTGACGGCGATGACGGTGTCCCGCAGATCCTCATGGGTGAAAGGCCGGCTCTCAAAGGCGGAAAAAAATCCCAAAAGGGCCAGGTTGGTGGACATGGGGTTTCCCAGGTCCATGGCGGTCTTTTGTGCGGGAAAAGCATGGTAAAGGATTCCCTGTTTTTCCAGGTACGGAGCTACTTCCTTTCTTGGAAAAGCCGATGTTTCCGCGTTCACATAAAGGATCCCGCCCGGAGCCAAAAAAGGAAGATTGCGATACGCTTCATTTTCTTCCAGTGCCAGGAGGAACCGGGCGGTTTGGTTTCTTACCAGGCTGCTCTCCATCCGCCCCAGCTTGAGATGGGATACCACGGACCCTCCCCTCTGAGCCATGCCGTGGGTTTCAGCGCCCAGGGTCTCTAACCCTTTGTCCAGCGCTGCCCGCGCAAAAATTTTGGTCATGAACAGGATACCCTGTCCTCCGAGACCGCAAAAAATCATGTTCACATTTTCCATTCTGTTCCTCTTTGATTTATGTTGTTACAATGGCGCCCTTTGGACAGACCTGCAAACAAACGCCACATTGAACACACAGTGCCTGATTTATATTGGTACGACCCAGAGTTTCATCGTGATAGAGGGCCGGACATTCAAAACGATCGAGACAGAAATTGCATTCGGTGCAGTCTTCCGTGATCATTACCGAAACGGGGTTCGAAACCGCCTCTCCCCTGTAGGCGATGACGCAGGGATGACGGGCAATAATGACCGCGATGCCCCCTTCAGGGGAGTCCACATATTTGGCTGCTTTTTTCAGCAGGGCTGTCATGGCCTTGGTATCGTATGGATCGACCGCTTCGATAAAGTCGATGCCGCATCCTTGCACGACCCTTTCCAGCGGAATACTCTTCCCTTTGCTGCCGTCCGCTCGAATGCCGATTCCCGGCGTGGGCTGCATGCCGGTCATGGCGGTGATCAGGTTGTCCAGAATCACCAGGATGAAACGGGCGCCGTTGTAGACCGCATTCAAAAGGCCTGCCGTACCCGAGTGGTAAAAGGTCGAATCGCCGATGGTGGCCACGATGGGCTGATTTACGCCATCCTGTTCATAGGAATGGTAGAAACCGGAAGCCATGGTGATGGCTGCCCCCATATCCACTACGGTGTCGACGGCGCCCAGATTAAGGCCAAGCGTATAACATCCGATATCCGAAGTGAAGATGGCTTTTGGCCGGGCTTTCCTGATGGCGAAAAAGGAGGCGCGGTGCGGGCAGCCCGGGCAGAGGGTCGGTTTTCGGACGGGCAGTTCGAGGCCGGCAACCAGGTCCGTTACTCCGAGGTCGTCTTTCTTGTCAAAAGAATCGATCCCCAGTTCGCTTAAGACCCGGTCGACTGTGCCGTAAATCACCTGGGGAAGCAATTCTCCCTGAGACGGCACGTGGCCGGATATACGCCCCAGCACTTTGTTTCGGTTTCCCAGAAGATATTCGATGAGAGTATCGGTTTCTTCCAGCACCAGCACCCTGTCACACGCTTCCAGGAATGGGCTGGTGAGTGCCTCGGGAAGAGGGTAGGGCGCGCCGAGTTTCAGCATGGGGATATCCGTTCTGTTTTCGTCGTGCAGGATGTCCTGCACAACGGCGGAAGGAACGCCTCCTGCTATAATGCCCAGGGGGTATTTCTTTCCAGGTTCCAGGTTGTGATGGTTGATCCGGGAAAGCGTTGCAAATCTCTGGCCTATTTTCTTCAGCTTTTGGTTCAATTCGCCATGTAGAATGAAACGAAAGCGGGGCGTAGCCGCCCATCTGCCGGGATCTTTTTCAAAGGACGCCTTCCGGGATCGGTTTTCAAGGTTTTCCCAGGAAAGATTCTGCCTCGCGTGGCAGACCCGGATAGCCGGCCTGAGTATGAACGGGATGCGAAACTCTTCCGACAGTTCCATGGCCAGCTTGGCCATTTCCCGGGCTTCGGCGGGCGTTGCGGGGTCGAGAACGGGAACCTTCGCCAGGCGGGCCATGAGCCGGGTGTCCTGTTCCGTTTGGGAGGAATGGGGTCCGGGGTCATCACAGGAGACGATGACCAGACCCCCGACGGTCCCCATGTATACGGCGCTCATGAGCGTGTCGGCCGCTACATTGAGTCCCACCTGTTTCATGCAGCAGGCAGCCCTTTTCCCTGAAATGGCCGCGGCAAAGGCATTGTCCAGGGCGACCTTTTCGTTGGTAGACCATTCCACATAGGTGTTCAGCTTTTCCGATTTCTTCAGGCGGATCACTTCGGGCAGGATCTCGGAACTGGGTGTGCCGGGATAGGATGTCACCACCTGGCACCCGGATTCCATCAGACCCAGAGCTACGGCGCCGTTTCCCAGAAAAATCTCCTCTTTCATGTCAACTCCTCATTTGATTTTTAAAATTCATACAGGTTATTCAGAGACGGGGCAATGGGCAACAGAAGGCCGCCCAGCGGAAATATGTTGACCGTGGCTTGGGCTCTTCTTTCCTGTTCGTTACGGATCGCGATTTCAAGAGAAGGGGCGTAGTGGAACCCCAGCCTTTGAACGGTGGGTTCATCAAGGTCTTCCGATACAATGGTGACGCGGGTCCGTGCGGCGCATACCAGGGCGAAAAACAGGGCGCAGTTGAAATCGATAGCGCCTTCGGCCATCAAGGTGGAAGTTTTGAAGGCGTTCACCGCGAATTTTCCCGTGTGCTCCGGTTTGGTGGCAAAAACGGCGTCGAAGGCTTGCAGCATGGGCTCGGGCATTCCATTCGGGCACCCTGCGAAAACAATGACCGAACCGCCGGGTTTTGTGGCAATCAGGCTGGCGGGGATAATCGGTTTGATAACCTGGGGACCTTCCTCGTAGGGAGAGGCGGACAGGATGGTCACATCGGCCGGTTCTTCCATGGAGAAGGCATACTCTTTCTTGCTCTTTTCAATCCCCCTCAGATGGGCCTGCTTGAAGTGGCCGGCTACCACCTCCTTCACCCTTTCTCTCGCATCAAAAAGACAGTTTACAATGAAATTCAGCCCGGCCTCTTCGGCCACACGGCATACTTCGTGATAGAACGGGTTCGTATCGATATTGCCCGGGAGGCATCCCGGTTCCGGTGTATAATGGAAATGGTGCTCTTTGATCGCCTCGAAATTACTTACGCCGGGAAAAAGAATTTTTGCGCCCCCGCCGAACCCGTTCATGGGATGGGGAAAGATGGAGCCCACGCCGATCTTGATATGGGCCTTGGCAACAAAGGGATCAATGGCCACCTCCGTTCCCGTGGAAAGTCGACAGATGGGGACCAGATGCTCTCCGTGACAGTCATGTTGCACGACGCGATATCCGTCCAGAGCCGGCCTCCCGAGCTTCTTCTCGAGGTCTTTTTCCGATGCGGGGCGGTGGGTGCCGAGCGCCACCACGATCGTAATGTTTTCCGGCGGGACTCCGGCCTCTCGTAATTCGGAAAGAATAGGAGGAAGCATGGCGTGGACGGGGGTCACTCTGGCGGGATCATCCACCAGAATGGCCACAGTGGTTTCTTCATTGGCTATTTCACGGAGTCCGGGGGAACCTATGGGAGCGGCCAGCGCCTTTTCAGTCAATTCTCCTATGGGTGTGGAAGGACTTCCTACGTTGACATCGGTATGCTTGATGACCTGCCATTGCCGGGGAATGGTAAACGGAATTTTTTCTTCGCCACGATAAAGGAAATACGCATTTTTCATAAGCAATGACTCGTGCGAAACAGCTTCTCTTTGGCTTCAGGTCTCAGGTTTTGGGTTTCAGGATTCCTGGATTTCGGTCAAATCCTCGAGTGAAGGATTAGGCGAATCTTGCCCTGTTGTCAAGGAGAAAATAACCTGTTCAGACCGCCCCCAATTCCTCTCGCAGCCAGTCTTTCAATTCGCCTTCAACGGCATAGACGCCCTTTCCATCCCTGTACTCATATTTGATTTTTTCTTCCAATAATTCGGGCAGGCGCAATTCCGCAAGCTCCTTCGCTTCCGCGGAATTACGCCGGATTAAATAGACAATCGGCTCTTCTCCCCATGTATTGAGCACAAAATAGTAGGACACATCCTTTTTTGATTTCACGAATTTTCTATCGTGCGACCAATTATTTCCCCACTCCAGATAGAGGGTGACGGCCTCTTCGGGGCCCATCTCCCAGTCGATCTCGTTAACAAGGTCTATATCGTTCTTGATCTCTTCCATTTTCATGATATCCACCTCCTATGACGCGCATATTTCATTCCCGGCTTTTAAATGCAAACGGAATTCCGCAATTAGCTATTTGCCGCTATCTGAATGGCTGAAACCGGAGCTGTTTTATGTATCTGCCAAATGCGTGCCAGAATATCCCTGGTCTCGATCTGGTGGAAATGCCCATGAATGCTGAATGGTTAAGACCACGAACCCACAATGAAAAGGAGAATATCCGCTGTTTGTCTCAAAACAAATAATGGGACAACTGTGTATCGTGATACATCCTGCAGCCACATCACACGCCCTGGATTACGCGATATGACTTTCAAATAATCGACATCGGGGTAGCCCGTTACAAAGCTCAGGGGAGTTCGGCGCCCATCCGGTATCCGAAGCATTTCCCTGAGCGGCTTGGATACAGCCAGGGCAAAAATGAGAAAGCCTATGAAATAGATCTTCATCGATTCTTACTCTTTTCATCAAAAACTCCTTTTTTTTAAAATGAATTCCGCATTTCGCATTGGACACTATCCTATGCATTGTGTTACTTTTCAAGGAAATGGTTTGAACAGTCGAATGTATAACCCAGGGCATGATTAATCACATGAAATCTCAAGGAACCTTTGAAATTGATCTTTTTTCATCGGAAGTGGATAGTTTGGATCACCCTTTTGTAACCCAGTTCAGGGAGATCCTCGAGGATTTGGCCGATGAATACCGGTGCAGCCTGACATCCTTTGAAATTGATAAAGGAACCGTCAGTTTTTCCTTTGATAACGAAGAAATTACAGCCGAAATTGTGAACATCCTGAGAAATGACAACCGAAGTTGATCTGAGGCGTATCGCCATCGTGCTGGTACGGCCGCAGATTCCGGAAAATATCGGGGCGGCGGCCCGGGCCATGAATAACATGGGCCTGAGCAGGTTGATCCTGGTTAAACCAAAAAACTGCGATCTTTCACGCATACGCAAAACAGCAACGGGCAGCTCAACGGATCTGGTTGAAAAAATGCAGATCTACGAAGATCTAGCCGAGGCCCTGGGGCCGTTCCATCATGTGGTGGGAGCAACGGCTCGTGTTGGTTCCATGCGTCCCGCCATTATGCGGCCCAGATCGCTTGCCCAACACCTCATTCCCGTATCAAAAAACAACCATGTGGCCATCCTGTTCGGTCCTGAAGACAGGGGATTGTCCAACGAAGATCTCTATCACTGCCATACCCTTACGACCATTCCCACCGCGGCGTTTTCTTCCCTTAATCTTGCGCATGCGGTGCTGATTCTATCCTACGAGATATTCCTGGCCTCCACAAAGGAGGTCGTGGAGGCGACGCCCCGCCTGGCAAATGGTTTTGAACTGGAAGGGATGTATGGACACCTTCAGGATGTTCTCTTAAAAATTGGATTCCTAAATCCCCAGAACCCAGAGCACTGGATTAGAAATATACGCCGCTTTCTTTCCCGATTTCCCCTTCGAGCAAGAGAGGTGAGGGTGGTAAGAGGAATCTGTCGACAGATTGACTGGTATACTTCACGGATGGAAAAACTCAAAAAGGGCTGACGGGGGGGGAGCTGTGATAGCGGCGTTCAGCCAAGCAACGCCTTCCAGTTCAGTGTCTTAAAGGTCTCATGAAGGGAGTGATCATCCTGGACGATGTTGAACGACAGGTTTTGAAAGAGTTCTCTGGCAACAGACTCCACATCGGCAAGGGGAATGACATCGTCTTTGTCTCCATGATAGATTTGAATCGGTGTGGATATGGTCCTTATTGTGACGGGCGCATTTTTTATCACATGGATTGCGGGCGCCAGGAGGATCAGATGCTTGACGAGAGAGGGGTTCTCCATGGCGAAAATGGCGGCCATAAGCCCCCCGAAACTGGAGCCGACTATGGTGATTTCCGATTTTGCCGCCAGGATCTTACGCAGCTTCTCCATGCGAGTCAGGAGATCGCCGGTAAAGGTGGGAACGATCATATCGGAAAAATGCTCCCTGAAAAAAACAGCCTTTACCCCCTGGTTGCTGCTATCCAGTCCGTGAAGAAAGATTCTTGCCGGACCTTGTAATTCGCTGTTCTGTTTCATTCGGGCCTCCCGTATCATCCACACCCGATATCCCGCTTGGCCTGCATTTCATACGCCGCTTTGACTTCTTCCGTGGTTGACTTTCTCACAGAGAGCACTTCCCCATCAATGTCGACCGATATCCCGGCCATGGGCTTATTGAAATCCACCAGCACGGTTTCCGGCCTTATTTCCAGAATCTTAAACGATACCAGGGAGCCCATTTTCATCTGCCTGTAAAACTTGCCCTCTTTTATCCGCTGTTTAATCAACCCCTTTTTGGGAATGTCTCGAATGAGCGACGGATCATGTTCCCCATAGACCTCCGATGGCGGCAGATGTAAAGAGAACTTGTCGCCGGCCTGAGCCCCCTCCAGCGCCTTTTCAAGGCTTGGCGCCTGTGTTTGAACGCCGAAAATGAAAGAAAGTTCTTCTGGTGGGCGTTCCTGAAGCTCCCCATCCGGCATCCTGGTCTGCATGGTGAACTTGATGGTGACGGTGCTGTCCTGTTCGATTCTTTCCATGGCTATTACCCTCAGCTGATTTCCAGAATTTCAAACTCCTGAATGCCCCCCGGAGTCTTGATTTTAACCTCATCACCGATCTCCTGACCAATCAATCCCTGACCAAGCGGTGATTTGACGGAGATCTTTCCATTCTCCGGCGAGGATTCGTAGGGGCCCACGAGCTGGTAGGTGATTTCCTCCTCGGTGTTCAGATCATATAACAGAACCGTCCTGCCGAATACGATCCTGTCCGTAGGGCCCGTTTCCACATCAATGACTTCAGCAAAGCCTATGGCTGCTTTCAACTCATTCATTTTGCCTACGAGAAAAGACTGTCTTTCTTTTGCCGCGTGATATTCCGCGTTTTCGCTTAAATCACCATGGCTTCTGGCCTCCGCTATGGCCTGTATATTCGCCGGTCTTTCCACTCTTTGAAGATGGAGCAGCTGGTTTTTAAGATTTTCAAGTCCTTCTCTGGTTATGGGCATTTTTTTCATACGTTCTACTCTCCACGATTGTAAGGTCAAGGCGGAGCAGTCTCCACCTTTTGCATATTAAAAAAGACAGGAACGCTATGTCCCGAGTCCCAACAGAATTCCCATCTGTCTGATAATTAAGGCTGCCAGATAAGCGATCGTCAGATTAAAAAGAATGGAGAACCCCGCCCACCTGATAGAACTCTCTTTCCGGATGCTCGCGACGGTGGCGATGCATGGGACATACAGCATGGTGAAGACGATCAGCGTAAAAGCCTGCAGGGGATTCCAGCCGGGAGAACTTCTGAGCTTTTCGGAAAGAGAACCTGTTTCTTCCGGATCCACCTCCCCCAGAGAATAGGCCGTACCCAAGGTAGAAACGACTACCTCTTTTGCCGCAAAACCGGCAACAAGAGCAATGTTGGTTCGATACCCAAAACCGAGTGGTCTGGTGATCCATTCCAGTTTCATTCCAATCCACCCGGCAATCGTTCCCTTCAACCCCGCCTGATGTCGCTGCAGGTCGATCGTTCTTAGCCCTTCCCTGAGATTCAGATACAACTCTCCTGCCTTTATATATTTTGACGCGGTTTTGTCAAGATTTGATTCATCCATATTTTTTAAATGGATCGCCGCATGTGCTGTTTCCAATAGATGTTCAGGAATATCGGTGATGCTTTCGGGGCCAGCGGAACCATTTCGCAAAGCGGTAAATAAACGATTCAAGGCATCCAGGTCTTCCCGGGTGTTCAGCAAGCCATGAATATCCGGAGAGTCGAGGAAGGCATCTATCAACACCTCTTTCTTATTTTCAAAGTCCTTCATCTGTTTTTCGGAAAGCCCCGGGAAAGTCATCATCGCCCAGAGAATGACTGAAAAAGCCAGAATTACCGTGCCTGCTTTCTTGATGTAGTGCCAGGTCCTCTCCCATGAATGGATCAGAAGTCCTTTGATGGTGGGCGCCCGATAGGGAGGCAGCTCCATGACGAACGGCGTCTTCGGACCTTTTAAAACGGTGGATCGGAGAATCTTGGCGGCAAACAGGGCAAAGGCCCAGGAAAGGAGCGTCAGAAAAAACATGATCCGTGCCTTGTCTTTTGAAAAGAAGGCCGTGATAAGCATGGCATAGACCGGGAGCTTGGCGCCGCAGTTCATAAATGGAACGACCAGCAGGGTTGCGATCCTTTCCTTTGGATCTTTGAGTACCCTGGTTGCAAGCACACCCGGTACAGCGCACCCACCCGATATTCCGCCGCTTATGACCATGGCCATGACCGAGTTGCCGTGGAGTCCGAACCATCGTAGAATTCTGTCAAGCATATAAGCAACCCTTGCCATATATCCGGAATCTTCCATGATGGCAATGGTGAAAAACATGAAGAGAATCAGAGGGACAAATCCGAGAACGCCTCCCACGCCGTCGATAATGCCTGAAACGAGTAGGGAGCGGATGATCCCTTCCGGCACGATGAAAACTACCGCATCTCTGAGAAAATCGAAGAATTTTTCAAACCAGACGATGGGAATTTCGCTGGCCCAGAAGGTAAAAGAATATACCCCGTATAATATAAGAACCATGCACAGGGGGCCCACGATACGATTGGTGAGGACCTTGTCGATTTTGTCAGAGGCATTAAGTCGAAACTCAATCTGTCTTTTGAGAACTCTCTTGCTGATCCCCGCGATGTAACCATATCGGTGATCCGCTATGATCGCCTCCGGATCCTCCTCAAGGGTAGCCATGATATGCTTGGCGATATGTTCACAGATCTCTTTTATTCTGGGTCCACATCCAGAGTCCTTTTCCAAAAATCCCAAAATTTGACGGTCGCCTTCAAGACATTTGAGCGCCCTCCACCTGGCCGGATATTTCTTGTCAAAGATATGGGATTTTTCGATGATTGCGGAGATATCGTCCAGTGCCCGGTCGATATCTATGCCGTAAGAAATGGCGGGCGCTTTCCACTGGGGCTTTTGTTCAAACGTCTCTACAACCGCATCCAGAAGTTCCTTTATCCCTTTTCCGGATCTTGCCACCATGGGTACTACCGGAGCGCCAAAATCCGTGGAGAGGCGCTCATAGTCAATTTTCATTCCCCTGGATTCCGCCATGTCAACCATATTGAGGGCCAGGATCAGGGGCACCCCCAGTTCTTTGAATTGCGTGGCGAGGTAGAAATGGCGGTCCATGTTGGAGGCGTCTATAATATCCACCACCAGGTCCGGACGTTCATTGATAACAAAGTCCCTCGCAACGATTTCTTCCAGGGAATAAGCTGTCAGCGAATAGGTTCCGGGCAGGTCGACGACCTCTATTTCATATCCCTTGTGGGTAACAATTCCATATTTTTTTTCTACGGTCACGCCGGGATAATTGGCAATATGCTGCCTTGCCCCGGTGATGGCGTTAAAGGCGGTTGTTTTCCCGGCATTGGGATTTCCCGAAAGGGCAATGGTGATCTTCTTATTCATAAACGAGGGTCATTATCCGGCAGATCCACTTCAACAAAAATTGAATCCGCCTCATTGTTCCTAAGGGTCAGTACAAAATCTCTTATCTTGATGGCGACGGGGTCTTTGAGGGGAGCTCTCCCCTGAATCTGTATCGTTGTTCCTGGAAAGAGTCCCATCTCACGCATTCTTCGACCCATTTCTCCCGTGGCGGAAATTTTTGTAAGGACGCCTATTTCATGCTTCAGCATGTGGCGCATTCTGATGACTTTCTTCATAGTGAAGCCGGTTTCAAGCAATCTTGAATGTTTTGGAGATTATCAGGACTGACGGCTAAAAGGGTTTCCCCGATTTTGCTTCCGTCAAGATATTCGTTTAAAAAGAACTCGCTGCCGTCCATCCGGTACAACTTTATTCCGGCTGCCTCGGTGATGACCCTGGTTGCGGCAAGATTCTGATACGTTTCTCCGGCCAGGACCGCGGCCTCGGCACGCCCCGCGGCCACATAGCAGATATGGGCCGCGGTACAGCCAAGACTACGCACCTTCCCCGGAAAATTACAGGAGTAGTGGTTGTGAAATCTTGCATAGGTTAACAGAACGCTCTCGTCGTTGATTTCCGCGGAATCACCGGTCTTTATTCTTTTCTCCCCCCAGAAGGCTTCCTGCCCGGCCTGGGCATGAAAGATGTCGCCTGTGGCAGGCATGAAAAATGCCCCGAAAACAGGCCAGAAATTTTCAAGAAGGGCAAGGGACATCCCCCAGACCGGAATACCGGCCTGGAAATTGGCAACCCCGTCGAGGGCATCAAAAACCCACAAGTAACGGCTATTTTCATGGGTATACTGTAGGTTTTCATGGTTATTGAGGAATATCTGGTGCTCGGGAAATTGCGCATTGAGTCTGTTTTGAAAAAATTCAGACAATCGCAATTCAACTTCGGTCACCAATTCCTCATCAAATTTCAACTCCGGGCTGCCTTTCCCGTAGTAGGGAAGGGCCTCCTGCCCTGCGCTCCTGATTGCTTCTATTGCAAAACCAGCCAGATCGTCAAAAGCCTTTTCTTCCGATATTCCCATCATCCCCCCTCATGAAACCCATTGATTTGGAAACTTCAAAAATCGTCGTTTTTCCGCGGAACTTACCGAGAAACATCCCCAATGTAGTACGTCAAGGCAGATGAGTCAAGCGGTCAGAAGAACAATCCATGTTGCCGGTAGAAAGAGGGAAGGGACTGTTTTCATACGGCAAATTTCCAGGCCGGAGCGCAGATGCTCCGGCTGGAAAAGTGGGTAGCGGGATGATTTAACCAGAACAGAAAATGCAGGAAGAACACGCAAAGAAAGGGGAGGAGTACTCTTTACCTGCTTGACGGCGTATGCAGGCTCAGGCCTCGTGGAACATCTATTTGGCCACACTCTTTTTCAGTCCGGCGCCGACCGAAAACTTGACGCCTCTGGACGCTTGGATCTTTATTTTTTCGCCAGTGCTTGGATTCCTGCCTTCGCGGGCAGCGCGATCAACGACTTTGAAGCTCCCAAAACCGGTGATGGCTGTAGAATCGCCCTTTGCCAACGAAGAAGTAATCCCTTCAAACACCGCATTAACCGCATCATTGGCCGCCTTTTTGGTGATGTCGGCTTTTTCCGCAACAAATGCTACCAATTCTTCTCTTTTCATCTCTCTCCTCCTCACATAATAGGGTTAATAATACATACGGATATCATTGTAGAGCGTTCTGCTATTATTCATCCATCCTTCCGTACCAGCATGGAAGGACCGGTGCTGCCATAGGAATCAGATGCGGCAGCAAAAAAGACCTCGTGACGGAATGGCTTCCTGATGCTGCATTTCGCTGCCAGGAAATTTGAATAGGATTCATTCTGCCTTTGGCAAATGAAATAGCCTTGAAAGGATTAAACGTCAAGGAAAAATCGGCCTCCTCCATCCACTTTTTTCCGTAATGGGAGCATTGTCCTTTTCAAAATCGGGTTCCGAAAGGACTTCCTGGAGGTTAGAACGATCAGGACGGTCCCATGGCCTCAGCCGCAATGGTACATACCAGCTCCTCTATTATTTTGTCTCCATTCCGGGTGACAACAAGGGAGATACCGTTTTCTCCCCCGGGCATGGGCCCGGGAAATATCCCCGGTCTGCCATCCCGCAATGTATCATCCTGGACCGGGACGAAGGCTACCAATTTCACCGGGAAAATCATTTTCTCGAAACGCGCGCTTCCGGGAATGACATCCGGGGGAATGTTGCCTCTGATAGTACGCGGGTCGATTCCCTTGAACCAGAAAAGCCCGTTCGGTTTCCCATTAAGTAGATATCTCGTCTGGTTCCAATCGATTTTCAAGGGGTTATCGGTTTTATTCTCGATAACCAGCCGAAAGGCAACAAAGGTTCTATTGTCTTTCTTTACCGGTTCCAACATCGCTTTGAAGTGACTGTTTTTCACCTCCAGAGATTTCGGCTTGCTTACCCACTCCTTTGTTGTTGTGGCACAGCCTATCAAGATGGAAGTGAGAAAGATCAGACCAAGGCATAAGGATCTTTTCATAGACGTTTTCTCCTCAACATGAACAGTGGTCGGGTGTATGAAGCGTCTCATACCGGCTGACGCGATTTCCTCTCTGATCCTTTTTCTAACAGATTCTGAGTTGCATTGAAAGAAAAGAGCGCATCCTCGAAAAAATATTTCAGGGCTGCGCTCTACAGATTATATGAATCCCGGTGAATGTCAGATCAAACGATGGGGCGTGGGAGCATTCCCGCCCTTTCCGCGATCTCCGGCACCTTGTGTTCCCATTCGATTGCCATGAGATGAACGCCTGCCACGCCTTCCATTTCTCTGAATTCCTCTATCTGTTCAAGGGCGAACTTGATCCCCTCTTCGGCAACTTTTCCCTTTGCAGCTCCTTTCAATCGCTTGATAACGGACTCGGGGACATCCATTCCCGGTACGGAGGATCCCATATATCTCGCCATACCCACGCTCTTCATGGGAGTTACGCCCGCGAGAATATAGCATTTCTCATGAAGGCCCATATCCACGGCCATTTTCATGAAGCGTCTAAATTTGTCCATGTTGTAAATACACTGCGTCTGGATGAAATCAGCGCCGGCGGCGATCTTTTTTGCCAGGCGGTGCACGCGAAATTCAAAGGGTTCCGCGAAGGGATTGGATGCGGCGCCGATAAAAAGTTTGGGCGGCACATCCACATCCTGACCATTCAAAAATTTTCCTTCATCCCGCATGGTCTTCACCGTGTAGATCAATTGCATGGAGTCTATATCAAAGACGTTCTTTGCTTCAGGATGATTCCCGAATTTCTGGTGATCCCCCGAGAGGCAGAGCATGTTGCGTATGCCATGAGAGTATACGCCCAAGATGTCACTCTGCATGGCGAGGCGATTTCTGTCGCGACAAACCATCTGAAAGTTGGGCTCAAGACCTTCCTGGAGAAGGATAAGAGAAGCCGCCCAGCTCGACATGCGCACCACGGCGGTCTGGTTGTCCGTCACATTCACCGAATCCACGCAACCTTTCAGGTGCGCGGCCTTTTCTTTGAGCTTTTCCACATTGGCGCCCGTCGGAGGCCCGCACTCACCGGTAAAAGCGAAATGTCCGGCCTTTAATATCTTTTCCAGGTTGCTTCCTGCTTTGTATTCGCTCATTTTACCAGTTCCTCCCTGATCATTTTTCGGGGACCGCCATCTCTGGCAGTCATCCAGCTTTTCGGTGGCTTAAACGCAAGGAGTTCACCCAGACGGTCCTGTTCCATCATCTTTCTCACGATAATATCCCATATGCAGTCCACCTCTTTGGATATCTCGCATTTTCCGTGATCGGATCCTCCGCACGGTCCGTTTAGAAGGCTCTTGGAGCATCTTGCAATGGGGCAAATGCCTCCGAAGAGATGTATGACGCATTGTCCGCATCCGGCACATCTTTCGGCCCAGATGCCGTGTTCGATGGCGCCTCCCATGAATTGGGTGTTTACTCCCGGGAGCACCCGCGCCTGAGGATACCTTTCGGACAGGAATTGGGGACCTACGCCGCAGGCTATGGATATAACGGCATCGTACTGTCCGATAATTTCCTTTACCTCATCCACATATTCGGGGTCGCACTGTCGTTCCAGAAGAAATTCGTCCACTTCTATGGCCGCACCCGATTTCTTTCTCGCTATTTTAATGGTGGATGCAAGTACCCCAACTTCCTTTGCGCCGCCCACGTTACATACGCTGACGCACCCTTTGCACCCGATAATCAGAATCTTTTTAAAATCCTGAACCATTTCAAGGACTTCTTTGACTGGCTTTGGTTCTGCAACAATCATTGCCTATACCTCGCAGGACGTCTAAAGTTTTGCGCTTATACGATCGGCGTCAATGACTCGAGCCTTTCCGTCATTTCATATGCCACATCAACAAACCTTCCGCCTTTGCTTGCGGAAAGTTGAAAGACTTCTATACGTTCAGGTTCCATATCAATTTCCTGAAAGAGTTTTTTTACATGGGCCACCCTCTTGGAGGCCTTGCTGATTCCATCCATATACTGGCAACTATCGCTCTGACAGCCTGCCACATACACACCGTCCGCTCCGTCTTCAAAAGGCTTCATCAGGTGCAGAATCTCTATCCGCCCCGTACAGGGAACCTGTACGACCTTCACGTTTTCAGGCAATACTTTTTTCATGCCCTGCGCTACGTTTGCTGCCGCTGACGCACAGTTGGCGCAGCAAAAGGCAATAATCCGGGGTTTGGAATTACTCATATTCCCATCTCCTTTACCCATGGTGGGCGGCGCGGCACGCCCCGTCGAGCCACCATGTCTTGACTTAATTTCCGAGAAGCACGGAAGGGGCTTCCGTCAGCATCCGATCACTGCAGGTGAACATCACAATGGCCTTTGCAGGGCATTCCGCAACACACATCCCGCAGCCCCTGCAAAGGCTGGGATCAATAAAAGCAGCTCCTGTTTCATGGTTGATGTACGGCACGCTGAAGGGGCAGGTCCTTACGCAGGTACAACAGACGGCGCATTTCTCAGGCATTACTTCAGCCACCAGCCCGCCCACCTGAATGGTATCTTTCCGCAATATCTCCATGGCCCTGGCCGCGGCTGCCTTGCCCTGCGTCATGGTTTCGCTCAGGTCTTTCGGATAGGCCGCGAGGCCTGCCATGTACACTCCTTCGATACTGGTATCCATCGGTCGCATCTTTTCGGGCGACTCCGCGATAAATCCGTTGGAATCGAGACGTACATCGAAAAGGGAGGCCAGTTCCTCGTTGCCAGCCGCCGTAATGGCTGATTGAAGGGATACGAAATCCGCCTCAATGGCAACCGGTCTTTCCAGGACGGGTTCAAAGACGGTCACTTTTACGCCATCGCCTTTGTCGGATTTTTCCACCAGCGGCTTGTTTTCCAAATCGTAGCGGATGAAGACAATTCCCTTCTCCCTGGCTTCCCGATAAATATCTTCTCTCTCACCAAAAGTTCTCATTTCTCGGTAGAGTATGTAAAGATCCATATCCGGATTCACAGTTTTCATATCAAGGGCCATTCTCACGGCGGAAGAACAGCAGAAGTTGCTGCAGTAGGGACGGTTCGGCTCTCGGGAACCAACACACTGAATAAAGACGCCCGCGCCTGTCTTTTCGAAGAAAGAAGGGGCATCCACCAGTTTGCCGTTCAGATCCGACCACAGATACACGTTGGGATTCGTTCCATACAGGTATTCACCGGGTTTTACAGCATTGCCCCCGGGGCTGAGAATGGTGGCCCCATGGGAGACATGAATTTGTTTTCCCCCCTGGTCCAGAATGGATTGAAAAGATCCGGCAGAACCTTGGCTGCGTTTGACGGTGGTCTCTTTCATGACCGTGATGCGGTTATCCTTTTCTACGGAAGCAATCAGCTCACCGAGATATTTCTGCACGTCAAATCCATTCCATGTGGACTTTACGTGACGGCCGTGGCCGCCCAGTTCCTTGCTCTTTTCAACCAGGGTTACCGGATATCCTTTTCGGGAAAGGGCCAAGGCTGATTCCATGCCGGAGATTCCGGCGCCCACCACCAGGGCGCTTTTGAAAACAGGGATGGACTTCAGGGATGTAGGGGATAGCAGCATGGCGCGGGCGGCCCCCATTCTCAGCCTGTCTTTCAATTGCGTTCCGGGAGATTCCGGATCAAGGACCCGCAGGTCGACGGTTTCATAGAGATAAGGATTGAGACCCGACATCTTCAGGGCCTCCTCGATCAGGCTCTTATGGATGACCGGGGAGCAGCTTGCAAAGACCACCCTGTTGGCGCCCGTTTCTTTTAATTTGGCCGTGAGAGCAGTGAGGATGTCGCCTTCCACGCCCGCGGTTGCCATGATTCCGGGGAGCTGTTTTGCGTAGGCATCTATTTCACCTCCCAGTTTTCCCGGCATTCCAGGGCAAAGATGGTAAAACAAAACGGCTTTTGGAGCCTCTGTGTCCCGGGCAGGCGCCGGATATTGTTTGGCCGGTGAAAAGGCTTTGGCTTCAAGGACTGCGCCGACTTCAGACAGAGTGGCTGTCGCCTGTGCCAGGGACTGTCCAATGTCAAGAGGACCGGTCAGCCCTCCACAGACGAATACGCCGGGCAGATTTGTTGTGACGGGTTGAAATTTCTCCGTGGCCGCAAACTTATCCGGGCTCAGGTTTATGCCGAGTTTCTTGGCGGTTTCAATGGCATCTCTGGATGGGCGGAGGCCGACCGAAAGGACGGCCATGTCAAAGACTTCTTCTTTGATTTCCTCATCCCCATCCCTGTATGCGATTAGGAGGTCGCCGGTCTCTCCCGCGGAATCGATGGTATGTATTCTGCTTCGCACCAGGCGGACATTCCTTTCAACGGCCTGGTTCAGATATTCTTCAAAGCCTTTGCCGTGGGTTCTCATGTCCATGTAAAAAATGGCCGTGTCGATGTCTTCATCCACATCTTTTGTGGTGACGGCCTCTTTCAGCGCGTACATGCAGCATACGGAGGAACAGTAAGAAACGTCGCACCGGTTTATGTCCCGGCTTCCGACACACTGGAGCCAGGCGATCTTTTTTGGAGTCTTTCCGTCGGAAGGCCTCTGAATGGCGCCGCCCAAGAGGCCGGTCGGTTTTTGGCGCTGTTCATATTCAACGCTCGTGATTACATTGGGAAGCTTGCCGTATCCATATACATCCAGGGAAGAGGGATCGTAAGTCTCAATCCCTGCTGCAAGCACAACCGCGCCGGCGGCAAGTTCTTCCTTTTTGCCGTCCCGCGAAACGGAGATCGTGAAATCACCCAGTTTTCCCTGTATTTCTTCGAGGGTTGCATTCAGCATAACGCGGATATTGGGGTGCTGCTCACAGGCCGCGATTTTCGGATTCAGTTTACAACAGCTGCAAAGTGGATAGATCCTGTGAAGATTCGGGATCATCCCACCCAGTGAGCCGGTACGTTCCAGCAGATAGACCCCGTAGCCTGCCTCGGCTATACTCAGGGCCGCCTGGATTCCGGAAATCCCTCCCCCCAGAACGAATACAGGGCCTCTTGGTTTTTCTTGACTCATCATCTTTGTCTCCTGCGTATGGTGCGTTTGATATCGTGAAATTCTCCGTAGTCTGAAACCATTTTTGCCGAAAAGGCCTGAAAAAGAATGAACCATCAGAAAAAGTTTTCATCCCGTTTCACACGCCGATATTGTGAAATATTTTTCATGCCACAAGCACGCTTT
>JBBSAR010000013.1:0-22458 GCA_038252125.1 Desulfatiglandales bacterium | reverse complement strand
TATGTACATCAAACATCGAAAGGGCTGAGATATCAGCTTGATATATCACCAGGTTTATGAACTGACATATACCTACGAAATCCCATATTTTTAGTGTCTGAGAGATCATTAAGTCGCACGAGGTGCTGTGGTTACTCCACGTGATAGAATAGGATGGTTATGTGCGGAGGAGAATGTGAGTTTCCTTTTTGCCGCTATCTCCGCGAAGCATCGCCCCCTGTTCAATGCCCCTGACCATGACGTAATAGATGGCGCCTGTAGCAGCTATTCGAGATCTTCACTAACGGCGTCCCACTGAATTCAGAGGACCGTCATGCCGTCCGCATGTGGGAGGGTTATGTTCAATACCCGTGAATGAATGACAACAGGTCCTTTTCTGAAACCCGAAACCTGAAACCTCGGATTCCACAGTATGTCGGCACCCTCTTCCGTAAGGTTGAATGGACATCAGTCATTCACGGGTATCGGCATTAAGTCGACAAACGTCATCTTTGCTATCCTTTGATCCGGAAGGCAAAGTACAAAAGGAGGACGCCGAACATGACCGCGATGATTCCGATGATGACCGTGAAGAATTCGGCCGCCGCGAACGGGTTGAAAAAAAGAAGGATACCGAAAAGAACGGCCAGTGCGCCGTTAAAAACAAAGATCGGCTTGCCGGGAAAAGGTTCTTTGATGCTCATGACCACAAAAAGCTGAAAACCTCCGATCAGCAATCCCCATATGCCGATGAGAATTACGAACACTTCCAGCGTCTTTTGCGTATAAAACACAATCAGGGCGCCTAATGCGATAGTGACCAGCCCCTCCAGAAGAGGGGCGACGTAAGATCTTTGTGCTTTTGCGTGTCGAATGGCTACAAACAACAGAATGACGCCTCCCAAAAGGACGACAAATCCGAAATATTTCCCCAATACGATGATCGTCGAAGAAGGGACGAAAATGGCCAGGACGCCGAAAAGTATGGCGATGATTCCGTTCAGGGCCAGTGCCCACCAGTTCTTGTTTCCGACAGCCTGCATAATATTTTCCTCCTCTATTCCTTTTCAATAGATTCCATTCCTACGTCCGTCTTCTATCCTCTGAATTCCACGTTCTATCTGTTCCTATACTTGCCGGTATCCGGCGACAAAGGGTTTCAGGAGGCTCTTCAATGGAGAGGATGAGGGCATCTTCCGGCTCCTCCAGATCGCGGAACTGGCTCTCTAACAGATCTTGCTTCATATAATGATCCTTACGCTCTTCCAACCTTTTGCGAATCAGATCTTGCGACCCTTTCAGGAATACAAAATGTGCGTCCGGTCCCGCCCCCTCTCGAAGGATTTTTCTATAGTCCGCCTTCAATGCGGAACAGGCCACAATCCCTCCGCCTTTCTTTTTCATTTCCTCCAATTCGCTTTTCAAGGCATGGAGCCATGGGCTGCGATCTTTGTCGTTGAGGGGGATCCCCCTCTTCATCTTAAGAATGTTCTCAGGCGGATGAAGATCATCCGCATCAAGAAAGGGCAAGTTCACGGCGGACGCGAGCAGTTTCCCGACGGTTGTTTTTCCGCACCCGGATACACCCATCAACAGGATTATCACGGTGCTTATTCCACGGCCTGCATCTTGAAGAAATCGCTGATTTCCTCCGTTGAATATCCCAACTCGCCAAGGACTTCTTTGGTACTTCCGCCTTTTGTCCCTTTCTGTACGTCCGCTCTTCCCGGGGTCCTCGAAAGACGCGGGGCAGGGGAGGGCTGGGGTATGCCGTCCACATGAACAATCAGATCTCTTTCCCGGTTGTGGGGGTGGTCCGATACTTCATTCAGGTCGAGCACCGGGGCAACACAGGCATCCGTTCCATCAAAAATATCCGCCCATTCGTCACGCGTCTTTGTCTTGAAAACGGCGGCGAATCGCTTTGCCATTTCTGGCCATTTTCCCATGTCGTACTGTTGGGGAAGGGAAGCGGGGTCGATGCCCAGACCTTGAATAAATTGAGCATAAAATTTTGTCTCAATGGCGCCCACGGATACATATCTTCCATCTGATGCTTCGTACACCTGGTAAAACGGCGCACCCCCGTCAAGAAGGTTGCTTCCGATGTCCAGCGTCATGAGATGATTGGCATAGAGGCCGAAAAACAGAGAGGAAAGGTTTGCGGAACCATCCACCATGGCCGCATCCACCACCTGTCCTTTCCCGGAAACGTTCCGTTCAACCAGGGCCAGCAGAATACCCATGGCGCAGAGCATGCCGCCACCGGCGAAATCGCCCAGAATATTACACGGTGGAAGCGGTTTCTCCCCTTTTCGTTTAAAAAGAGACAGGGCGCCCGACAGGGCGATATAATTCATATCGTGTCCCGCCATGCCCGCATACGGGCCTGTTTGGCCCCAGCCCGTAAGACGCGCGTAAATCAGCTTTTCATTGTGGGCGATGGCTTCTTCCGGACCCAACTGAAGGGCTTCCATCACACCCGGACGATAGGGTTCGATGAGAATATCAGACTGTTGAATCATGCGCATGAGAATTTCGCGTCCTTCAGCACTCTTTATATTCACCCGCATGGACCTCTTGCCGCGATCCAGGGGATTTTTGCTCATATGCCCCGGCATTTCAGGACTGTGTTTCAGGAGCCTGTCCACGATAACCACGTCGGCTCCGAAATCAGCCAGCAGCATGCCGCAATAGGGGGAGGGCGCGAGGCCCGCCATTTCAATTACCTTGATCCCATCCAGTGGTCGCATAAAAAAGTCTCCTGGCGCAAGGGCGCGGGTTGAAGGGTTCCGGGTTTTTTCAGGGAAAACGGGTCAGAACTTTCCCATCCGGTGAAGAAAATGATACGCCACGATTCCCACCGTGGTGGAGAGGTTCAGACTGCGGACTTTTCCCCATATGGGGATGGCATAACATGGATATTTGCCACTGATGGTAGAAGGCAGCCCCATGGTCTCCCTGCCGAAAAGGAGATAATCCCCATGCCTTACCTCGGCGCTTGTATAAAGCGCTTTTGCATGCCTGCTGAAACAGTGGAGGCGATTGTTGCAGGCGGTATCTTGAAGAAATGTTTCAAAGTTTACGTGATGGCGTACGTCTATTTCCCGCCAGTAGTCCAGCCCCGCTCTTTTGAGATGCTTGTCGTCCACTCTGAAACCCAAGGGGTGGATAAGATGGAGTCTGATCTCCGCCGCTCCGCAGAGTCTTGCGATATTTCCCGTATTCGCGGGGATCTCGGGCTGAAAGAGCACCACGTTCAGCCCGGGATTTTCCAGGATGCGATGACTGTATTTGGTTGCCTCTCCCGTCATTGGACGAACTGCATTCTGCCCGCGCCTTCCTCCGGGTAATCGATCACTTTCAAGTGTCGCGCGTAATCGGCAAGGACTTTGTGGGTGATATGTTCGGTCTTTTCCCATGACACGGAACCGGGCGCCAGATGAAGATACCTTTCCATATTTTCCGGACGGGCGCAATAGGAATTATGTGCAAGGGTGTAAGTCCGTTCAGGTAAAACCGGTTTCCCTCCCACTTCCGCTGCAATGATGCGCCTGCCTTTCGGTCGTTTCAGATCGGCTTTGCACGTTACTCCGGAGATCTGGTTGATAAATTGAACGGCATTGAGTTCCAGGATTTGCAGCAATTGGGCGCCGGTGACCTTGCCGATAACGATATGGTCGTCGAACGGCATCAGATTGATGAAATCTCCCTCTCGCAGTTCCATGGGCTCATGGTTGTACAAGCGAAAATCCATCCTCAATGAGCCACCGTTGGTCATGGCGACGTCTGCTCCGGTCTCCCACCGGAAGGCATCCGCCGCGAAATCCCCGAGGTTGCTTTCCTGGTTTCTCAGGCAAACCCCTGTCAGCGAGCGCTTCAACAGGGCCACTTTTCCTTTCTTCCGGGCATCCGATACCTCTTTCACCTTCATGGCCTCATGCTCCAGAGGCGAGGGGGTCAACTGCTCGATGGCGTTGTGGATCGAGACGATGGCGCCATTTTCTACGAGGAGGTCCACTTTCCCGTAATACTCATTCATGGCGCCGGCCTGGAAAACGGGCAGCCCATTTTCTAAAAGGGGTTTTCGGAGGAGAGCATGGTCATGGCCGGAAAAGATCATGTCTATCCCCAGGTCAGATGGAATCTGTTCCGTGAGCTTTTCTATATTGCCGAGATAATCGTGAATCATCAAGACCGTGAGATCCAATGGACCCATCTCGGGAACGAATCTTTTGATTGCCTCGAGCATGGGAATGATGTGGAGAGATCTCTTTTCAACCACTTTAAGGACGTGCCCGTTTTCGATTAGAAGGAGACCTAAGAACCCGATCCGGAGTCCTCCCGGAGTCTTTATCACCCGGTAGGGGATGTAGAAGGGTTTGCCGTCCGCGGTGAGAAGGTTTGCGCACAGGATGCCCCCATGGAAGGCGTTGGGGTCTAGAACACCATAATCAAATTCATGATTACCGGTGGAAATGAGAATCCTGTTCCCGTATCCCCGGGCCTCAATCTGCTCCCGAAAACGATTCCATATGGCCAGCTCAGCGGAACCCTTCATGCTGTCAGGGAGGTCCGGCCCTTTGAAAAGGTCCCCGGACACGGCATAAAAGGAATTGGGCTCGCTCCTGAAAAGACCGGAAATCACGTCGGCGGTATCTCTTATGCCCGCCCGGTTGGACGCAGGGAAAAGCCAACCATGGAGATCATTCTGGTAGATAATGGACACCTTGTCGGCGGCCCGGGAATTCGACGATACAAAAAGAAAAAGCAGGAGGAGAAGGTTTAGGATCCTTTTCATGAAACATTCCTTTCAAAATTTACGACTTTTTGTAATATCGAAGGGCGTCAGGCATATATTTCTTGATATCGGCAATCCTTGAGGAGGGGGCCGGGTGGGTTGAGAGAAATTCAGGCGGCCTTCCACCTCCTTCCGCCTGCTCGTTCATTCTTTCCCAGAAGGGAATGGCCTCACGGGGATCGTAGCCGGCCCTGGCCATGATCATCAGACCGATCCTGTCCGCTTCCGATTCCTGCAGGCGGCTGTAGGGAAGGAGGATTCCCAGGCTTGCGCCTGCGCCATAGGCGGATAGATAAAGATTCCTGGCGCCCGCGGATTGGTTGGACAACGCGACAGACAGGGCTATGCCCCCCATGGCGGCCAGCAGGCCCTGACTCATTCGTTCGTTGCCATGCTTTGCAATGGCGTGTCCCACTTCGTGTGCCATGACGGTTGCCAGACCGGCTTCATTTTTTGTATAGGGGAGAATTCCTGTGTAAACAGCCACCTTTCCTCCCGGCATGCACCAGGCATTGACCGTCTTGTCGTCTTGGATGAGGTTGAATTCCCAATGATATTTCTTGATATCTTCCTGCATGCCCTCATCACGGAGAAAGGCTTCGGCAGCGGAGCTGATTCGCTTGCCGACCTTTTGAACCATCTCCACCTCTTGTTTGTTTGTGGAAAGTTTGGATTGCCGCAGGATCTTATCATATTCCACAAGACTCATGGAGGTCAGTTGCGATTCCGGAAAAAGGTGGAGCCCCTGCCTTTCCGTAATGGGAATCTGGGCGCAACCTGTGAAAAAGAGGGACGTCAGGAAGAAAAAAAGAGGACCGTGAATCAGGAAAGAGATTCTCTTGTTTCCTTTTCGATGTAAAAATCCTTTTTCCATAGGTAGATAACCATTATTCATCTCTTTAAATGGAAACCATCGGTCCTGGTCTGTCCTGCCTGCCGATGAGAATGCGAACGTTTCCGCGATTGCAGTTATGAAGGGCATCGGAGGCGCTTTGGGCGGCCTTATCGGGATGATTGTTGGTTTCGCTCAGATGTGCAAGGACCACAACTTGCAGATCCTCATGAGAAACGGCCTGGAGGAGATCGGCTGCCTGCTGATTGGAGAGGTGACCGTCGCTGCTTTTAATCCGTCGCTTCAGGTCCAGGGGATAAGGCCCATGGTCGAGCATGTGGGGGTCGTAATTAAATTCCATGATCAGCGCCTGGCATTTGCCAAGCCTGTCTTCCGCAAGGACGGTGCTTTTGCCGAGATCCGTTACGATGCCCAATCTGGATCCGTTGGTGGAGAGAATCGCTCCCATTGGATCGGCTGCGTCGTGGCACTTGGTAAATGTCTCAAGAACAAGGTCATTGATTTCCAGCATGCCGCCTGTTTCGATAAAGACGGGTTTGGCAATATTTTTGAGGGCCTTGCTCCCCCGGATGAAGGTGGCGCGATTGATGTAAAGAGGCAGGTCGTAGCGCCTGCACAAAGGTCCGGCGCCTTTGATGTGATCCCCGTGTTCATGGGTAATGATCAGGGCATCAAGGGCCTCCGGTTTCACTCCAATGAGATCAAGTCTTCGTTCAATTTCACGACAGCTAAGCCCTGCGTCGATCAGAATATTCGACTGGTCCGTTTCCACATAACAGCAATTGCCGCTGCTTCCCGAAGCAAGCACGGAAAATCGTATGGTTCCGTTTTGATGGTCTATGGAGTTGTGGTTCGTCACGGTTTGGTTCGATACGATGCACCGGAACTACTTAATTCCGCTGTGCCCGAATCCTCCCTCTCCCCGCTCGGTTTCATCCAGTTCATCCACTTCGCGGAGCTCGGCACGGCATACCCTTGCAATGACCATCTGGGCGATTCTGTCTCCTTCTTGGATGACAAATGGATCTTTTCCCCAGTTGATCAGGATGATGCCGATCTCTCCCCTGTAGTCCGCATCGATGGTGCCGGGGGCATTCACCATTCCGACACCGTGCTTCAACGCGATCCCGCTGCGGGGTCTGATTTGCGCTTCGTAGCCGGGTGGGACGGATATGGCCAGTCCGGTGGGAATCAGTTTCACCTCTCCTGGATTCAGGGTGATGGGCGCCTCCACCGAGGCTCTCAGATCACAGCCTGAGGAACCTGTGGAGGCATAGGAAGGAAGCTCAGAAACCCGGCGGTAATCCAGACGTTTTACCTTGATCTTGATCATCTCCACGACCGGCTCCTTGATTTGCTTTTTCGGGTTTTCAAGGCATGTTCAGGCATTCCCGAACCACGTCTTCATCTTCCAGTGGACCAAGGGAGGCAAAGGCCAGATCCTGATCCTGGAATACCTTGCCGGCAATTTCCACAATATCGTCGAGAATAACCTTTTCCAGACTGTTCACCAGTTCTTCATAGCTGATTTCCCGGCCGAACACCGACTCGTTCTTAGCGAGGCGCATCATTCGGGTATCGGCGCTTTCAGAGGACAGATACATTCCTCCTATGAGATGTTCCCGGGCTGCTTCAAGGTCCTCCCGAGTAAAATCTCCGCCGCACATTTTTTTGATTTCTTGCTGGACCGTTTCGAGCAGGGGCTTGAGGTTCTTCATTTCCGTCGCGGCATAAACCCCCAAGAGACCGGTATCGGCATAGGAAGAAAGAAAGGAATAGATGGAATAGGCCAGCCCTCTGTTTTCTCTCACTTCCTGGAAAAGGCGGGAACTCATGTTCCCCCCCAGAATGGTATTAAAAATGGCGCAGGCAAATCTTCCGTTGTCCACTTGAGAAGGGGCTTCGCCCCCCAGGCAGATATGCACCTGCTCCAGTTCCTTGAAATGGAGGGAGACGCCTCCTTTAGGTGCGGGAACGGATCTTTCGGGATTCGGACTGCCCCCTTTCAAAGCGGAATCAAAAACGGGACCGAAGTAGGAGACCATGGTTTCATGATCCACTTTGCCGGCGGCCACCACCATGATGCGTTCCGGGATGTAATACCTTTGAATATAGTTTACAATGGTTTCCTGGTTAATGGTTGATACCGTTTCTCCCGTTCCGAGGATCGATCTGCCCATGGGATGGTCGAACCAGAAACGGCTGTTGAAAAGGACATTCAGGTTGTCGTCCGGGGAGTCTTCCATCATGTTGATCTCCTGGAAAATCACTTCCCTTTCGCGCTCCATGTCGATGGGATCAAAGACAGGATTCAGAAAGATATCCGACAGGACCTCGGCTAATATGGGAAAATGTTTTCCTAAGACCTTTCCGTAAAAGCAGGTGGTTTCTTTTCCTGTGAAGGCGTTTGAAAGGCCTCCGATGGCGTCCAGATCTCTGGCGATATCCAGGGAGGACCTTGTGGGGGTTCCCTTGAAGCTCATATGTTCTATGAAATGGGAAACCCCGTTTTCCAGGTCCGTCTCGTCCCTGGAACCGGTATTGACCCAGATCCCGAGCGAGACCGACTTCAGGTGTTCGATCTCCTCGGTGATGATCCTGACGCCATTGTTTAAGATGGTTTTATTGTAGGTCATCCGAATCTTCTTTCAGAGCGGCCTTGCGCGAGAGACGGATGCGGCCGTCCTTGCCTACTTCCAGCACCTTGACAAGGATCTCATCTCCTTCGTTCAAAACATCCGTAACCTTATTGACTCTTTCGTCCGCCAGCTGCGAAATGTGGACCAGGCCGTCCGTTCCGGGAAAGATTTCTACGAAGGCGCCGAAATCCATGATTTTGACGACTTTGCCTTTGTACAGTTTGCCGACTTCCGCTTCCTGAACAATCTGCCGAACCATCTGTTCCGCGGCATCGGCGCACTCTTTGTCCGGAGAGGAAATGGTCACGACCCCATCATCATCCACGTCGATTCTCGCGCCTGAGGTGTTGCTGATCTCTCGAATGGTTTTTCCTCCGGGGCCGATGAGAACCCTGACCTTTTCCGAACTGATTTTGACGGAGGTAATGATAGGTGCAAATTCGGAAACATTTTCCCTCGGTTGCGTGATGGCCTTCTGCATCTGATCCAGAATATGAAGCCTGCCTTTCCTGGCCTGCTCAAGGGCCTGCTGCATGATTTCCTTGGTGAGACGGTCAATCTTGATGTCCATTTGAAGGGCCGTAATCCCGTCGCGTGTTCCGGTAACCTTGAAATCCATATCGCCGAAATGGTCTTCATCGCCAATGATATCGGTAAGGACAACGGTCTTGTCTCCGTCCGAAACCAGTCCCATGGCCACTCCGGCTACGGCTTCCTTGAGGGGAACGCCTGCGTCCATAAGGGAGAGACAGCCTCCACAAACGCTGGCCATGGAAGAAGAACCATTGGATTCAAGAATTTCAGATACCACACGGATGGAATACTTAAACGTTTCGCTGTCCGGCAACACCGGAATAAGCGCCCTTCTTGCGAGCGCACCATGACCGATCTCCCTTCGCCCCGGACCTCCCAATCTCTTTGCCTCTCCGACACTGTAAGGCGGGAAATTATAGTGAAGCATGAAAGAGCGGAAGCTGTCGCCGTAGATGGACTCGATGCGCTGTTCGTCTCTTTCCGTTCCCAGGGTGGTAAGTACCATTGCCTGTGTTTCTCCGCGGGTAAAAAGGGCTGATCCGTGGATGCGGGGCAGCAGCCCTACAACACACTCTATGGGGCGCACTTCGTCAAAGGCGCGGCCATCAATTCGCTTTCCTTCATCCAGGATCATCGTTCGAATAATGGTTTTCTCGATGCCGTGCAGAAATTCACTGATTTCCGATTTCCGTCCCTCATATTGCTCAGAAAGGGCGCTCTGGACCGAAATTTTGACGTCTTTAACCTTCTTCTGCCTTTCCAGTTTATCCGCGGTTGAAATCACCGCTTTCAGCATGGGGGTGGCTATTTCTTCCACCTTTGCCTTCAGGTTTTCATCTTCCGTATCGGGTTCCACGATTCTTTTGGGTTTGCCGGCCTGCGCCTTCAGTTCATCCTGCATGTCAAGAAGCGGTTGAATCGCTTCGTGCCCATAAAATATGGCCTCGATCATATCAGATTCTGAAACAAAGAGTGAACCTCCCTCCACCATCACCACGCCATCCCGGTTGCTTGCAACAATGATGTTCATGTCGCTTTCCGTCTGTTCGCTGAGCGTGGGATTGGTAATGAACTTCCCGTCAATCCTGCCTACCCTGACTCCGGCGATGGGGCCTGAAAAGGGGATATCCGAGACTTCAAGGGCCGCGGAGGCGCCAAGGATGGCCAGCACGTCAGACTGATTTTCTTTGTCGCTTGAAAGCACGGTGGCGATTACCTGGGTCTCAAAATGATAGTTGTCGGGAAACAGGGGCCTTAAAGGCCTGTCTATTAAACGGGCCGTAAGAGTCTCTCTTTCACTGGGTCTGCCCATGTCCCTTCGAAAAAAGTTTCCCGGTATTTTACCCCCTGCATAGGACATCTCCAGATATTCCACCGTCAACGGCAGAAAATCGATTCCGGTCCTGATTTCATCCGTGGACACGGCTGTCACCAGCACAACGGTCTGCCCGCAGGTCACGACTACGGATCCACTTGCCTGCTTGGCAATTCTACCCGTTTCTATGTGAAGGGACCTCCCGTTTATCTCAGTAGATACATTTTTTACCATTGTTCTGTTCTCCCTTTTGCTGAAACTTCTATAAAGCCAATCGGAATTTTTCAAAAATTCCTTTCGATTGAAACCCGTGTCAAAAGCAGGCGGTATCGCCCATGGCTGAATCCCGCGGTTTTATCTATGTTATTCCAGCTGTTTATGTTCCTTTTGGAACAAAGTTTATCCCGCACGAGTTTCCAGGCGGGAAGTTCGGTTATCCAAGCCTTTTCAGATGTTTCAGGTGCCGTCCGGGCCATTTCCAAAATACGGCGCCCTGAAACCTGGTCCTGCTCAACAGCCAACGGGTCCGGATAGAAAGCTTGGGTTTCCAAATGAGCCCCGGTTCCGAAGAGCCGTCCTTCTTATTTTCGAATCCCTAATTCTTTAATCAAAGTGCGATATTTTTCCGCATCTTTTTTCTTCAGGTAATTGAGGAGCCTTCTCCTCTGTCCGACGAGCTTCAGGAGGCCTCTTCGGGAATGATGATCTTTCTTATGGGTCTGAAAATGCTCCGTGAGATACTTGATACGCGTTGTGAGCAAGGCGATCTGCACTTCCGATGAACCGGTGTCTTTATCGTGTATTTTAAACTGATCGATGATTTCCTTTTTTGCTACCGCTGTCATAACCACTTTTCATTCCTCCTCAATAGATTTGAGTAATGGGATTACGCATATTTGAATGCTCGCCTGTTGCTTAGAGATTCGAGATCCCCGGCGAGTACACATCCTCTTTTCCCGGGGGTTTCATGAGAAAACCCGTTCTATCCCTATGTCGCCATTTTTGTTTCCCCCTCTTTGATGTATTCTCAAAACAGCAACAAGGTTGCCATCACTCACGAGCTTCAACAACCCGTTATGGCAGTCCCCGTCCGCGGATGAAAGGTCAAGTTCATCCCATTTCGGACAATAACCGTTTCTGACTCTCCCTGCTAAATACTCGGGTATTTCTGCTTCTTGAATATCCGGGATGGCCTCTCTTAAAGAGATTGTACGGGTCGTCAGGAGCGGCCGGACTTCCTTTCCGATTATTCCGCCGGAAGGAAAGGCTTTCTCCACCGAGAAAGATCCGATGCCGGTTCTCCTGAGCGTTTTCAAATGGGCGCCCGGTCCCAGCTCTTTTCCCAGATCCGCGGCAATGCTTCTGATGTAGGTTCCGCTGGAACATCTTATCTGTAAAGTGATCAGCGGAAGGTCCACCGATACGATCTGCAGGGAATGTACCGTCACGGACCTTTCTTTCAGCTCAACCTCTTGGCCTTCCCGTGCCAGCTTATAAGACCTTATCCCTTTGTGTTTTATGGCGGAATAAGCAGGTGGCGTCTGCCGGATGTTCCCCTCGAAACGGCTTGCTTTTTCCCGGATAGTTCGATCGCTCAGATAGGGAACGATACTCTTTCGAACAATGTTGCCTGTTGGGTCAAGAGTATCCGTTTCGATGCCCAGTTCCAGGGTGGCCGTATAGAATTTTTGTCCCTCCATCACATATCGGGACAATTTTGTTCCCTGCCCTAAAAGAATAATAAGCAACCCCGTGGCGAAAGGATCCAGTGTGCCCGCATGACCGATCTTCAGGGATTTCCCCTCACCGAAAGCCTGTTTAATCTTCCTGATGACAGCGTTGGACGTCTCTTTTTCACACTTGTCTGTCAAGATGATGCCATCATGCGCTGTCTTCATAGGCGGCAATCTTCAAATGCCACCGAGATATGCGGCGACTTCGTCCAGAAAAGTCTTTTTTAAACGTTCAATGGGACCTTTTCCGCTAAATCCTGCTGCCCTGCTGTGTCCTCCACCCCCGAATCGGGATGCCAGTTTGGCTACGTCAACCTTGTCATTGGATCGAAGGCTGAACTTGTAGTTGTCCTTTCCCTTTTCACGGATCAACACGGAAAGTTCGATGCCGGAAGCAAATCTCGGAAGATCCACGAACCTTTCGCTGTCGGCTTCTTCGGCGCCCGATTGCTGAAGCATTTCCTCCGTAACCAGCATAGTGGCGACAGATCCATCATGAAAAAGTTCCAGTGTTGCAAGGACGCGTTGCAGAAGTCGCAGTCGCTCCAATCCATAACCGTCCATCACTTTTCTGGAGATTTCCCATGGAACAGCGCCATATTCCATCAGGTCGGCAGCGGCCCGGAAGGTCTCCGTATCCGTATTGCTGTATTTGAAAGATCCCGTATCCGTCTGTATGGCCGCAAAGAGATTCCCCGCAATGTCCGCATCTATCGGAAGCTCCGCGGCTTTGATCAATTCAAACACGATGACTCCCGTCGAAGATTTGTCGGAACAAACCAGATTGATATCTCCAAAGTAATCATTGGTTTCATGGTGGTCTATGTTTATAATGAGGGGGCTGTTTTTAAAGTCATCATAGACAGGACCCAGACGCGTTCTTTCCGCACAGTCAAGCGCTATGGCAGCATCGAACCGACCCTGAATCCGACTTCTGTCCTGAATTCCGTTCGATCCGCTGAGCATCTTCAGCGATCCTGTAATCGGTTTTTGTGAAACGAGAGTAATCTCCTTCCCTGCATGGGAAAGGCTCCTTCCGAGCGCCAACATGGAACCGATGCCGTCCCCATCCGGGTCCTCATGGGTTGCAAGCAAAAAGCGTTTCTTTTCAAGGAGCAAAGAGACAATTTGCGCGAAGGATTTCAGGTCCTTTGAGTCGGAGTTCCTCACTCTTTATCCGTCTCCCTCAACTCCTCAAAAAGTTTTTCCATGCGGCTTCCATTTGCAAGGGATGTGTCATGGACGAAATCCAGGTTTGGAACATAGCGCAGTTGCATGCTCCTTCCGATTTCCCTCTTGATAAATATGCGGGCGCTATCAAGGCCCGATCGAGCTCGTTCTATTTCCTCCTGTTCTCCCAAGGCGCTGAAAAAGACCTTGGCGGACTTCAGATCATCCGTGAGCTTGATCCCTGTCAGGGTAACCCCCCTGACTCTCGGATCCTTTACTTTTTCCAGCAGAAGAAAAGCAATCTCCCTTAGAATCAGGTCTCCTACCCGTACGGCCCTTTTTCCAGGCAACATATTGAATTCCTAAGTAATAGTGATAGGTTTCATGTATGGAAAATATCCATCTTAACATCCACGACCTGTGCAAGCTGGATAAACTCAATAAAATCCATAATATGATTCAGAGAGGAATCCACATGCCGCGTATCGTTTCCGACGGTGCAGATTCCCAGCTCGATTCTCTGCCACTTGTCGTTGGCGCCCGTTTCGGCGACGGAGACATTGAATTTCGCCTTCAGTCTGTCAACAATGCTTCTGACCACTTTCCGTTTGCCTTTGAGCGAACGGTTATCGTGCAGCATAAAGACGATCTTTAATGTTCCTACCACCATAGGCTTACAATTCGGCTGCTACTTCATCTACTTCATAGACTTCGAAGATATCTCCGGGCTTTACGTCGTTAAAATTCTCCAGACCGATACCGCATTCATACCCGGACAGCACCTCTTTAGCGTCCTCTTTAAAACGACGCAAGGAAGCAATCTTACCGTCGAAAACGACCACGTCGTCTCGAAGAAGCCTGATTTTGGCTTTTCTGTCAATCTTGCCATCCGTTACCTGGCACCCGGCAATGGCACCCACCTTGGGGACCTTGAAGATCTCCTTGATGTTGGCATGTCCGACGACCCTTTCCTGCAGAACCGGTTCCAGAAGCCCTGACATGGCGAGCCTGACGTCATTGATGGCATTGTAGATGACATCGTAATATCGGATATCCACTTTTTCCTTCTCAGCCAATGCGGCAACCCTTGGATTTGCTCTGACGTTGAATCCTATAATAATCGCCCCTGAAGCCGCGGACAACATGACATCCGATTCGGCAATGGCGCCCGTTGCCGAATGGATAATATTGAGCTTGACGGCATCGGTGCTTTGTTTGATGAGCGATTCGGAGAGTGCTTCCGCGGAACCCTGTACATCGGCTTTCAGGACGATGTTGAGCTCCTTTACACCCCCTTCTCGTATCCTTTCGAAAAGATCATCCAGGCTCACAATCCCTTTCTTTCCGGTATCCGGTGTCTTGCTTTTCTCTTTCCGGTGTTCCATGATCTGTTTGGCGGTTTTTTCATCTTTCACAACAATGAAATTATCTCCTGCCATGGGGACGCCCGAGATTCCATAAAGCGCTACAGGGATGGACGGGGTGGCTTCCTGAAGCCTTTTTCCCCGGTGATCAAGCATGGCCCGCACTCTGCCGAAATGTTCTCCGCAGACGAAATAATCTCCTTTATGGAGCGTTCCCGCCTTGATGAGGACTGTGGCTACCGGGCCTTTGCTTTTGTCCAGTTCCGCTTCAATGACGGTCCCGCTTGCCTCTTTATTCGGGTTGCCCCGCAATTCCAGCATTTCCGCCTGAAGGGATATCTGCCCCAGGAGATCTTCTACGCCTTCTCCTGTTTTGGCCGAGATATGTCCATAAAGCGTTTCTCCCCCCCAGTCTTCGGGCGAAAGGTTCAGCTCCGCAAGTTCTCTCTTTACCCTCTCAGGATCCGCATCGGGTTTGTCCATTTTGTTTACCGCCACCACGATCGGTATCCCCGCGGCCCTTGCGTGATTGATGGCTTCCTTGGTCTGGGGCATGACGCCGTCATCCGCGGCAACGACCAGAACAATGAGGTCGGTGATTTTTGCCCCTCTTGCGCGCATGGCCGTAAAGGCCGCATGCCCCGGGGTATCCAGAAAGACAATATCCCCTCTGTCCATCTTGACGTAATAGGCGCCGATATGCTGTGTGATTCCTCCTGATTCCCCTCCAATAATATTGGAATTCCGAATATAATCCAGGAGAGAAGTTTTTCCGTGATCGACGTGGCCCATAATGGTAACCACCGGGGGTCTGGGGAGCAGGTCTTCCGGACGATCTTCCGTGCCGGTGAAATAATCCTGTTCCTCGAAGGTATCCAGTTCCAGCTCGAATCCCAGCACATCGGCAACCACCGCGGCCGTGTCAAAGTCAATGGACTGGGTGATATTCACCATGGTGCCGAGCGCTATCAGCCTCTTTATCAAGTCGGTTGCCTTTACGCCCATGGCCTTTGCCAGTTCCATGACCGTAACGGATTCCTGCACTCTTATTTTTCGCTTCAGGGCCTTGGGCGTTGTTATCTCAGTCTGTTTCAGCTTTCTTACGACTTCTCCGCCTTTTTTACCCCCCCTGGCCTTTCCCTTGGCTTTTTTCGAACGTCCTCCATACAGGTCCGATCGCTCGTAGACTTCCTTCTTGCGACGCTTGAATCCATCGTCGGAAGCGCTGTCATCTGTGATCACTTTCTTCTTGCTTTTCTTCTTGGCGGAAGGTTTTTCCTGTTTCGTCTTCGAGGTTTTTTCATCGTCCAAGGCCCCCGTAATCTTCGGAGATGGCGACCACTTCCCGGGCACGGGACGAGTCTCCGACTCTGGTTGAGTAGAAATTTTTTCGGGTTCCGCGGGAACGACGGTTTCGTGCCGTGCTTCCTTTTCCTGCCGTACAAGCAAATCCTTTAAAGGACCTTCTTCAGGCAGTTTTATGATTCGCGCAGGCTGGCTTGTCTTCCTCTTTTTACTCTTTTTTGCCTTTGTTTTTGGTGTCCTGATGTCTTCCGCCGCCTTTTCGGTCGTCAAATCTTTTGCCGGTCCCGACTCTTCAGCTCCCATCACGGATTCTTCTTCCTGTAACCCTGCTTCCGCGATGTTTTCCGGTGCGGCGGTTTCCTTGGAAGGCGCTTCTTTATGGGATTGTTCGAGAGGAGCGGGCATTGCCGTTTCCTGGTCAATTGTCTCTGTTGGAAATTCCTTTCCCGCTCCTATTGTTTCAATCGGTTCCGATGAGATTTGTTCTCTTGGCGGAACGTCTTCAGCGGGATGTTTTTCAGTCACTGCTTCCTGCGAAGGAATTTCCCGGGGAACCTCCTCTTCGGCCGGTTTTTCTTGAGCAATTTTCTCTTCGGGCTCGACGGCTATTTCCAAGGGAGGTTCCGCTCCCTCCACTTCGATGGAAACAATCAAAGGCTCTTCTCCTTCCGGTATTTCAGGAGATGGCTGTTCGACTTTAACGACCTTTTTCCTTCTTCGAATGACCGTGGATTTAATCCGTTTCTCTTCAACTACCTGGGAAACAATGCCGGACACGATTTTTCTCGCCTTGGCAATGGACTGTTCGTCAAGGGTACTCATATAGTTCTTTATAATCATACCACCGGCATTGAGTTTATCCACCAGCTCCTTACTTTCCATATCGAGTTCCCGCGCTAATTCGTAAACTCTGACTTTCGCCATAAATTCCCCCAGAAGTTTTTGAGATTATATCGTGTGCATCCAAGTAAATGTTCGTGTTACGGCTGATTTCCGGATGGTCGCTTCCTGTCAGCCTGTTACCTACCCTCGTCAGGGAGAAGAAAGCACTGAGAGGCCGACAGGTTCGAATGAAGAGAAAAGCGGCCTTTCATCTTAAAGGCCCTATTGAGTCTGCCGGCATCCAACAGCCCCTCCATACAACTTTTCTCAGGACATACATAAGCGCCCCGGCCTATCCCCTTTCCATGATCGTCCCGCGTCACCACCTGCACCTTGCTGAGAACCAACCTTATCAGGGTCCCTTTCTCTTTTTTGGACCTGCAACAGATACAGGTTCTTATGGGTGAATGACCTTTGTTTTTATTCTTCAAGTTCGTTTTCGGAAACACCATCCTGTTCCTTGGCGGTTTTTATATCTTCTTCATCCGGTTCTATGGGCTCTTCGTCGGGTTTCTTAGAAATGCTTTCCGATTCCAATGGGATTTCTTTTGCCTCATTTGCTTTTTTTACAAATTGCTCGGCATTTCGAATCAGCTCCCTGGCATCTTCTTCACTCAAATCGGAGATATTCTCCAGATCATTCACCGTCGCTGAAGAAAGATCTCTGGCCGATTTCAGATCGATTTCATAGAGCTGCGTCGCCAGTTTTTCTCCAACGCCGTTAAGTTCCATCAATGACTTGTATCCGTCCTTGAGGACCTCGTTGTATTTTGTTTCGCCGACCACATCCAGTCTCCAGCCCGTTAACCTGGAGGCGAGACGAACATTCTGGCCTCTTTTTCCGATGGCAAGGGAAAGTTGATCATCCTGGACCACTACTTCCATGCTGTGGTTGTCTTCATCTACAATCACCCTCGTGATTTCAGCAGGCGCCAGTGCATTACAGATGAATTTGGCGGCATCAGGGTCCCAGGGCACAATGTCGATTTTTTCTCCTCGCAGCTCCTGAACCACAGCCTGGACCCTTCGACCTTTCATGCCGACGCAGGCCCCTACAGGGTCCACGTCCGGATCTTTTGAGGTAACCGCGATCTTTGCTCGGGCCCCCGGTTCTCTCGCGACCTGCATGATCTGAACGATTCCTTCCGTAATTTCCGGGACTTCATTTTCAAAAAGGATGGCAAGCAGATTGGGATGGGTTCTTGAAAGAATGATCTGGGGCCCACGGCTGAATTGTTTGATATCCAGGATATAGGCCCTGATTCTATCTCCCTGCTTGTAGGTTTCTCTGGGGATTTGTTCCCTGTGGGATAGTTCTCCTTCGGCTCTCCCCAGGTTTACAATGATGGAACCTCGCTCAAATCTCTGAACAATGCCATTGATGACTTCCCCCCGCCTGTCCTTGAAATCACCGTACACCATATCTCTTTCGGCATCCTTCAGACGTTGCATGATTACCTGCTTGGCGGACTGGGCGGCGATTCTGCCGAATGAATCCGTATCCATTTTCATGCCGAGGCTGTCTCCCACCTCGGACTCGGGGTCCAGTTCTCTGGCCTCTTCCAGCGAAACCTGGAGGTGTTCATTCATGACCACTTCCACGACTTCCTTGAATTCGAAAGCCTCAACCTCACCGATCTCTTCATTGTAATTGACCTCAAGGTCGTATTCCATCCCATATTTCTTGCGGGCCGCAGCCTGTACCGCCTCCTCGAGACCCTTGATCAGAATGCCGCGATCAACCCCTTTTTCCCTGCAGATCTGATCAATAATCCTCTTTAATTCGGAATCCATCAGTTATGCTCCGCCAAAAAGTTGAAATCATTCATTGTTAAATTCATACACCAGATTCGCCTTTTCCAAATCCGTAAGAGAAAGGCGAGCCTCTCCATTTTCCAGATCGATAAGTAGTTTGCCCTCCTCAAGAGACAGAAGCGTTCCTTTGAAATTTCGTCTTCCATCAACCGGGGACGCTGTTTTCAATCGCACTTTTTTTCCAACCGCCTGCATAAAGTCTTTCTCTCTTTTGAGTGGCCTGTTAAGACCAGGTGAAGAGACTTCGAGGACGTACCTGCCGGAAAGGGTGTCATTGATGTCAATAATATCTCCGATTTCTCTGCTCACCGCCGCGCAATCGTCTATGGTAACTCCGCCATATTTGTCAATATAGACTCTGAGAACCGGCCTGCCCAGTTCCGTGACGTACTCCACATCCACGAGTTCAATGTTCATTTCTTCAAGAATCGGTTCAATAATACGGGACACTTCCGTTGCAGCCGTGCCTTGAATTTCCACCATGAAATCTCTCTGAGCCAATTTCAAAACGTCCCTTTTTGCCCGATCTCTGCGTCAGGCTCAAATTTTAATCCTCGAAATATTAAGCATATTCCTGTGGTTAAAATTTTCGCCTTCCTTGATCTCGAACAAAATTGAACATTTTGAAACCGGCTCTCTCTTTATGTTCTTTTTGCAGGGTTCGCGATTTCATGAAATCCGCTGATCAAAACAAAAAAGAAGCAGAATAAAAAAAAAGCGGACCATGGGCCCGCTCCACCTTTGCAGACTAAATTGTTAAGCGCTTTAGTTACATAAGCACCTTACAGAATACGGCCAGGGAAAAATAAACAACCAGTGCCGTGTCCGCAATTCGAAGTAAAACCACCGGCGTGCCGACGGATAACCTCAAAAAGGGGTGGTTGGGCTAAAAACCAATAAACACATGGAGCGGGCAACGGGGTTCGAACCCGCGACACCAAGCTTGGGAAGCTTGTTCTCTACCAACTGAGCTATGCCCGCCCTGCCAAAAGTAAAACCTATAACGCAAATAGTATACCGCTTCGGCAATTTATCGTTCACAACATAATGTACTATGTTTGTGACGTCAAGAAATATTTTTGAGCGGGGTATGGAAGTTAGCGGATTCGTATGCGTGGAATCCAACTCAGACTCCCCTTGTTTCGGGTCCCCAAATATATTTTTGAATCTGAAGTTGGAGCCGAACATTCAGATGATCGGCCAGGATCCACTCTGCCAGGATTTCCGGTTCCAGGCATCCGAAAACGGGGGTGAAATGGATGGCTTTCACGGCATGGGGATTTAGTTGCACGTGATGGATGATTTTTTTCGCATACAGGTAGTCTTCTTCGGTTTCCATGACAAATTTGATTTCGTCGCGGGATGTCAGACGAGTCAGGTTTTCAAGATCGTTTTTGTGATGCATGTCGCTCGAGGGACACTTGACGTCCATGATCTTTATACATCGACCATCCACCCCGCTGATGTCCATGGTTCCGTTGGTTTCAAGCAATACTTCGTAGCCATCGTCAAGAAGGCTCTCTATGAGAATGGGGGTGTCTTTCTGCAGGAGGGGTTCGCCGCCGGTAATCTCCACCAATCGGCATTCGAAAGGTGCAATCTGTTCGAAGATGTGCCTGATTTCCATGAGTCCGCCTTCTTCGTAGGCGTATCGGGTATCACAATAGGAGCATCGTAGATTGCAGCCGGTCAGGCGTACGAACATACACGGCCGACCGGAATGGGTGGACTCCCCTTGAATACTGTAAAATATTTCATTTACCTTGAGGCTCATTTCTCCTCCCAATAGATTGCCCCGGCGCCGGGAGTTTCCGAGACTTTAATCCTGGAAATAGTGACCGTCTCCGTGTTGAGTTTGGCGCTCAACGCCCTATAAAGATATCGAGCGATATTTTCCGATGTGGGATTTTGAGCCCTGAACGGAGGGAGTTCATTTAAATGGGTATGATCCAGTTCTTTAAGGATCTCTTCCACATCCTGTTTAATGTCTCTGAAATCGATCCCTATGCCGATGTCATTCAATTCCCGACATCGCACGTAGACTTCAACGATCCAGTTGTGGCCATGGGTTCTTGCGCAATCTCCCGCATATCCCTCGAGAGAGTGGGCCGCCGAAAAATGAGACTGAACAACTATTTCAAATACTCCCTGCATTCGTCCTCCGGAATGTCGATTCAGCCTTCAAGGTATGGAAAGAAGGTGTTTTATGGACTGGATCTTTTGTTCGAGCCCCGCCTGGCGGCTGATCATGATGCGCTGTGCCGTGGGAGGACCCGCGCCATGCATGGATTCAATGAGATAGCCCACTGCGCCGGCGCCAGCCACCAGATTTTCGATGAGGCGCAGTACTTTCATACGATCTATTACATCGAAATCGGGGTTGGCCGCCAGGTACTTTTTGATGTAGGGACCCGTTTCAGGGTCGTTCAGGTCCGCTGCTGAAGGCATGGTTCCCAGAAGACCGCCCGCCACATCCGTTGCCAGGCGGGCCAGTTCATAGGGGAAACGGGTCACATTGAGCTTACAGACGTTGGCCAGTAGAAGGTTGACGAGATAGTTGCCCGAGGGTGTGGGCTGTCCGGTGGCCGAACAAGCTATTCCGCAGGAGTAGATGGTCTCGTTGAGATGAATCATTTCAACGATCTTGTCCTTAATGTGGCTTGCCCCCGCTACCCCGTTCATCCGGGCTATGAGCGCGGTTGCCCCGATCAGCGCATCGCCGACTCCGACCTTGCAGCCGCCGTAACTCTGGCGGTGGTACGATGCGAAGCGTTCTACCAATATGCCTGAAAAATCCACCTCTCCGCTAAGAAAAATTCTGTCATGGGGGACAAACACATCCTCAAAAACGGTCATGACCTCCTGTCCTCCAAAGAGGGTGTTGCCCACATCCAGGAGCGATTTCTCCATCTTTCGCGTGTCACTGGTCTGGCGGCCGTAAATATACCGTACGCCTTTGGCGTTGGTGGGTACTGCGCAGCACACTGCCCAGGCCTCCTCTCCGGTTCGCATGGTCAAAGTAGGCATTACAAGGATTTCGTGGGAGTTGAGCATCCCGGTTTGGTGAAGTTTAGCCCCGCTGATGACGATGCCGCCGGGCCTTCGTTCTTTGATCCTGAGGAAGAGGTCCGGGTCCTTTTGATCCATGGGACGTTTGCCGCGGTCTCCTTTCGGGTCTGTCATGGCGCCATCCACTACGAGATCTTCTTTCTGTATCCAGGACCAGTAGTCTCGAAATCGCTGATGATAATCGCTGCCATATTTCCGGTCACAGTCGAACGTGGTGCTGAAGATGGCATTGGCTGCATCCATCCCGACACAGCGCTGAAAACAACAGGCCGTGCTTACGCCGCAATGGCGCTGCATCTTTACCTTGTTGACCAAATCCTCCGTGCTCTGGTGCAGGTGGCTGAAGCGGTTGACCACATCGTTGCACAGCGGGGACTCTACGCGGAAAAGATCACGCGTCTCAGGGTTATGAGCCGCCTGATAAGTGAATGCCACCGCCTCCTGAGAAGGTTTTACCAGTCCGTGTTCATGCAGATCGCCGGTTTTTTTGCCGAGAATGTGGGCTTCAAGCCCCAGCGCCTTTACCGAATCCAGATATTCATCGGCTGTTTTCAGAGCCATAATTGTTCGACCTCAAGATATAATCTATTTCTCTTCCAGAGTGAACGTAATCACTCTGACATCATCGCTGGAATAGGTGTCTCCTTTTACGATATGGCTTCCGAGTCTCTCCATTTTTTCCCTTCAGGGTCATATCCGCATCTTCAGGATTCATCTCGATCAAATTTCCTATAGCCCACGGGCCTTCGTCCAATTCAGCCATGGCTACCACGTAGGGCGGTTTCCTACCTTCCGGGGCGACCCGAATGACGGTGAATGTGCGGATCGTCCCCGCTCCCTTTAATTCCACGGGTGCAAGGTCCGTTTGCCCGCATTCACGGCATACGCCGGCTGGCGGGAACAGGATTTCGTTGCAGGAGGAACATTTTACGCCGATCAGCTTCCCGTCCGAAAGGCCTTCCTGATAGTTATTGAATGTGATTTTATATTCCATGGATA
>JBBSAR010000012.1:0-23185 GCA_038252125.1 Desulfatiglandales bacterium | reverse complement strand
GTATGCGGTTTGAAAACATCAAGTGAGGTTACCGACAGTTAGCGATATTCCTTAAAGCAAACCTCTAATCTATTCCAAACCAATGAAAAACAGCGGACGTCCAATACTCCTCGTTCTGGTCATAATTTTTGGGATTGGCCTTTTTCTCGGGGTAACGGGTATCCTTGTCCTGAAGCTCTTCTCGCCTTCTTCCAACCTCTTCCTGACCGAAAAAATCGGCGTGGTCAAGATTGAGGGAACCATCACCTCTTCTGAAAAGATTACGGCTCAACTGGTCAAATTTACGAGAGACAGGAGCATCAAGGCCATTATTGTCAGAGTGAATTCACCGGGAGGTCTTGTTGGTCCTTCGCAGGAAATCTATAGAGAAATCCAGAAGACGGCGCCATATAAAAAGGTGATCGTTTCCATGGGTGCTGTTGCCGCTTCCGGAGGTTATTACCTTTCCGCTGCCGCGGATAAGATTGTCGCCAATCCCGGGACCATAACGGGAAGCATTGGAGTGCTTATGGAATTCTTGAGGCTCGAAGAACTCATGGATAAGATAGGCGTCGATCTGGAGATAGTAAAAACCGGAGAGTTCAAGGCCATGGGATCTCCGGACAGGAAGCTTACCGAGCGCGAAAGAGAGGTCATCCAGGAAATCATATTTGATCTGCAGAGACAATTTGTGGAGGCTATTGCGGCAGGAAGGGGGCTTCCCTTGGAAAAGGTGCGACAGATTGCCGATGGCCGGATTTTTTCAGGAGCGCAGGCAAAAGAACTGGGGCTTGTGGACATGTTGGGAAATTTCCAGGATGCCGTGCAACTGACGAAGGAATTGGCTGGAATTCGCGGAGACGTGGTGTTGGTATATCCAGAAAAAGGAAGCCTGGCGCTTCTGGAAAGGCTCATGGATTCCGGAGCAAACTCTTTGGAGCGGTTCATGGAAGGCTTCAAGAGTCGTATTGAATACCGATGGCCCGGATTTTCAGGCGCACGGATTAAAGAAAGCTACTGATGTCCCCTTTCCCCTGCCGAATGATTTCCGGTTGATCATTTATCAAAGATACCACACTCGATGGATTTTGAGAAAGCACCCCCCCATCAATGATCACGTCGACCTGTGAACCATAGGCTTCTTTTATGGAATAGGGATCGTCGTACCCGGCGCTGGTGCTGATGATCGGCCTTCCAAAGGTGCTGACAATATCCAGACAGGTTTGATTATCCGGCACGCGGATGCCAACGGTTTTCCTTTTGGTGAGCATAATCCTGGGAACAAGTCTGGTTCCTTCCAGAACAAAGGTGTAGGGACCTGGAAGAAGTCGTTTCATGTTTTTGTAAGCATAATTGGATACCAGAGCGTAGCGGCTGATCTCTTTGAGACTGTCGCAGACAAACGAAAACGGCTTGGTAAGGGGTCGGTTTTTGAGCCTGTAAATCTGTTCAATGGCTTTTTTGTTAAAAAGATCACACCCGATTCCATAGAAAGTATCTGTAGGATAAACGATAAGCCCGCCCTCCTCAAGGACCTCGCTTACGCGTCGGATAAGGCGTTGCTGAGGGTTGTCGGGGTTGATGGAGAGGATAATCGGGTCTTTTTTTTTCGATGTTTTATTTCCCATATTTGATCATACACCGGTGATACAGGGTTAACAGTACGGCAGTTTTATGCCGGGATTTGGCCGATCCGGTTGCTGTATAGGAGGCAGTACATCAAAGATGAACCCGAGCTTGCTATTTGCCGTCTTTTCCTTCATTCTGGGGCTCATTCTGGGAAGCTTCCTAAATGTCTGCATTTATAGAATCCCGCGGAAGAAATCTATTGTCAGCCCTTCTTCCAGTTGCCCGCACTGCGGGCAGGCCATCAAGTTTTACGACAACATACCCGTACTGAGTTTTCTGCTCCTTCGGGGGAAATGCAGATATTGCGACCATGCCATTTCTTGGCGCTATCCGCTTGTGGAAGGCCTTTGCGGCTTATTAAGTCTTTCACTCTATATCAAGTATGGGGCACATTTTCAATACATTCTATACCTTATTTTTACTCTCTCTCTCGTGGTGGTTACGTTTATTGATCTGGACCATCGGATTATCCCCGACCTCCTTTCTCTCCCCGGAGTTGCGGCGGGGATTGTTGTCTCCTTCCTGCCTGGAACGATTTTCTGGCTCGATTCACTGATAGGGGCCGTTGCCGGCGGGGGCATTCTTTTTTTAGTGGCTGTCGGATATGAACGTATGACCGGAAGAGAAGGAATGGGGGGAGGGGACATTAAACTGCTTGCCATGATCGGCGCCTGGATGGGGTGGAAACAGCTTCCTATGGTCTTGTTGATTTCTTCATTTTCCGGTGCGCTCATAGGAGGCGTTTTCATCCTGATTTCCAGAAAAGGCTATCGCATGCAGATCCCCTTTGGGCCTTTTCTTTCATTTGGGGCACTCCTTTGTCTTTTCTTTGGTGAAGGAATCCTGAACTGGTATTGGGGCTTGTTTGGGTAAAGGAAAGGACCCTGTGGTATGGAAAAAACGGTTGAACAAGAGGAATTGATAAAGGAAAATCTTCTTCTTAAAGATCAAATCTCACGCATAGAGGAGAGGTATTCATTTGAGAGTATTGTGGCCCGCAGCGAGGCAATGGCCCGGGTATTCGAGTTGATCGAGAAGGTTTCCGGTCATAAGACCACCGTGCTTATCACCGGGGAAAGCGGCACGGGAAAGGAGTTGATTGCCAAAGCTATTCATTCCAGCGGCTCCAGGGCTTCAAAGCGCCTTATCACCATCAACTGTGGGGGCATTCCGGAGAACCTTCTGGAAAGTGAGCTCTTCGGATACAAAAAAGGGGCGTTCACAAATGCCTTCAAAGACAAACCCGGACATTTCAGCAAAGCCGATAAGGGGACCCTTTTCCTTGATGAAATCGGTGAACTGCCGTTTCTGTTGCAAGTGAAACTTTTGCGCGCTCTTCAGGAGCAGGAGGTCGTCCCCCTGGGAGGTGTAGAGCCGGAACGGATAGACGTACGGGTTATTGTGGCCACTTCAAAGGACTTGAGCCAGGAGGTGGCGCAAGGCAGATTTCGGGAAGACCTCTATTACCGGGTAAATGTAATGGCTATCCATCTGCCCCCCCTGAGAGAAAGGGTGGGGGACATTTCTCTCCTGGCAGGATATTTTATAGATCTTTTCAACAAAAAACTGAAAAAAAATGTAATAGCCCTTTCTTCCGATGCGATGTCCGCAATGATGAATTATCGATGGCCCGGAAATGTCCGAGAGCTCGAAAATGTGATGGAGAGGGCGGTTTTGTTGGCGCCTGATCGGTTGATTACCCCAAGAGAATTACCTCCGGAGCTGCTCCTCGAAACAAATAAGCAGGATCCGGAAGTGATGAAAACCCTCTCTATAAAAAAAGCCACCAGGTCTCTTGAAAAAGGACTTATCGAAAAAGCTTTAAGAAAAACCCAAGGGAATCGAACGCAGGCGGCCCTGTTGCTTGAGATCAGTCGTCCAACACTGATAAGCAAGATTAAGGAATATGCTCTGTAGATTTGTTCCGCGGAAAAATCCATGATGAAATCCACTCCCAAATCCGCTGAAAATGTTGGTTGTTTGAATTGGCCTCCTCTCCTTCAGGGCGTCCTTGTAAAAAGATACAAGCGTTTTATGGCCGATGTGAAATTGAGAAACGGTCATCTAATTACTGCGCATTGTCCTAATTCTGGTGGTATGCTCACCTGCTGCGAGCCGGGCCGTGCGGTATATCTGTCCCGCCATAACGACCCGCAACGGAAATTGAAATACACCTGGGAGATCATTCACATGCCGGGCTCGCTCGTGGGTGTCAATACCCTGGTGCCAAACCGACTTGTCCGTGCGGCAATCCTGGCTAACAGGGTCGAGGCATTGACAGGATATTCCAGTGTTAGGGCCGAGATTCCCTATGGGATAAATTCCCGTATCGACCTGTTGTTGGAGGAGGGTGAAAAGAGATGTTTTGTTGAAGTGAAGAACTGCACGCTCGTCGAGGATGGGATTGCCTGTTTTCCGGACGCCGTTACAACAAGAGGGTTGAAGCACCTCAAAGAGCTGCAGGAGCAGGTTCGAATGGGAGATCGGTCCGTGATGTTTTTTCTCGTGCAGCGGATGGATGCGGTACGGTTCCGACCCGCTGACCAGATCGACGAAAAGTACGGAATAGAGCTCAGAAAGGCTATAAAGAACGGCGTGGAAATAATGGTGTACGATGTGTCGCTTGACCTAAAAAGCATTGCCTTGAACCGGGCATTGCCTTTTGAACTCTGATCTATTCCCCTACTGTTTCTCCACGAGCTTATATCCGGCGGGGACTATGAACAGATCTTTATTGAGAGGTTTCTGTTCAACCTTGTTGACCGTTGTGGTAGTCGTCCCACCCATGGCGGTCATGACGGTCATGATGGGGAATCCATCCAGTTTATCCAGTATTCCCGACATATTCATCAGTTTGACCATCGGTGCATTTTCAAATGCCTTGGCCATTTTGTCATTGAAAGCCTTGAGTTCCAAATATCCCTTGACATCTTTGGAAACCCAGTACTCTCCTTTGGCCATCATCATCTGAACGTCATACTTCCGGCAATTATAGCCGGAAATTTTCTTGGTCTCATCCATGGGAACGATTTTGGTACTCTCAGCTATCTGTTTCAACATTTCTTTGAGCTGGGTTGCCCGGGCCTCGTCCATTTCAGGCATCTTGAGCATTTCGTTGAGGTCGCTCTGTGTATAGGTCTTGTCTTCCGTGTTGATTTCGTAACTGGTCATCTTGGCAAAATTCATGATGGTTATTTCGCCCTTCTTTTCCGAGCGTGAAGCATCGGCCGTCACATAGGTCTTGATGATTTCGGATTGATCCGGCTGTCCGGGAACGCCTTTTCTGGTTTCCGTGGATTCCCAGTACAGGTCAGCATAAACTGCCGGCGAAATGAGGAAGAACAGCAGCAGGGTGAGAGAAAGACAAAATGTTGATGATGTTTTTTTCAATAGGATGCTCCTTTGTGATGGCGTTTTGTGATTCTGACTTTCTAATTGTAAGATGACACCTATAGTGTGATATCTTATAATAAATACGATGGTATGGAAACGAAAAAATACAGAAATGGCAAGACAATGGCGAGATGCAGGGAAATTATCCACCTTGATATGGATGCCTTTTACCCTTCAGTGGAAGTCCTCGATAACCCTGAGTTAAAAGGCAAACCTGTGATCGTGGGGGGTGGAAAGGAGAGAGGGGTGGTCTCTTCCGCCTGCTATGAGGCGCGGAAATTCGGCGTTCATTCGGCATTACCCATGGCATCGGCCCTACGTTTATGCCCCCGCGGGATATTCCTTCCTGTGAGAATGGAAAGGTACAGAGAAATTTCAATAAAGATATTTGAGATATTTAAACGGTACACACCTTTAGTGGAACCTTTGTCCATAGATGAGGCCTTTCTGGACGTGACCGGATCGGAGCGATTGTACGGAAGTGCGGTGGAAATAGCCGTTCGCATAAAACAGGAAGTCTTTCAGGAGATCGGACTTGGCGTATCCGCGGGGGTTGCCCCTTCCAAATTTGTAGCGAAAATTGCATCAGATATGGAGAAGCCGGACGGACTTACCGTGGTGTTGCCGGAAAAAGTACGGGAGTTTCTTAACCCGCTGTCCGTAAGCAGAATGTGGGGTGTGGGAAAGGTGACACAGGAAAAGCTCTTAGGAATGAATGTGTTCACTTTCAGAGATTTGAGTCGTGTTCCGGTTGATGTCCTGGAACGAAAATTGGGTTTGCAGGGGCGTAAAATGCATTTCCTCTCCATGGGGATAGATGCCAGGGATGTGGAGCCTGAACGGGATGTGAAATCGATCGGTCATGAGGAGACTTTTAGCGAAGATCTCGTAGATCCGGAGCTCTTGAAAAAAAAGTTGTTTCTGCTGGCTGAAAAGGTGGCGCGGCGAATGCGACGAAAAGGACTGATCGGAAAGAGCCTGAGTTTAAAGGTGAAGTACCACGATTTTAAACAGGTCACCCGGTCGGGGACCCTGGATGCGCATAGCGATGACGGTCCATTTCTCTATGCCGAGGCGTGCAGGCTGTTGACAAAAACAGAGGCAGGAAAAAGACCTGTTCGGCTTCTGGGCGTCTCCGTCTCCCAACTCTGCTTCCAATCCGTGGGAGACCAATTATCCCTTTTCGGAGGCGAAGGCCGGCAGGAGAGGCGGAAAAAACTTCACCACGCCCTGGATTCTGTTTACCGAAGGCATGGTGAAAAGAGCGTGGTGCCCGGGGCCCTGGTGGGCACTAAGACATGAGCTACAGCATGAATATGGAATCCCCGCTTTTGCCTCCCAGCCCGGGATGGATGTCAAAACGGACGACCCCTACCGGAATTTTTCCTTCGACGGCCCGGGTCACCATGGCCGTTCCCTTATTCCCGAAACCCCCGCAAAGCTCGATCGCTTGGATGCCGTCATTCACCAGCTCTTTGGCCAACTTTCCTGCTTCCTCATAGTTTTTAACGGCAACGGTGAGCAGATCAATTGCGGGCGTCTTAACCCAGGACCTGTGCTCTTCGGGGTTGCCGTTGGGTGCGACAAAAATGAACGCGGCTTTTAACTTTGACTCCATTTTTTTCCTCCGGGATGTGTGGGTTGGTTTTTCTGTACGCCTGTTTCAGACGACAATTAAAGAAGAGGCTTGTTTCCGGTCGATGCGGAAGCACTCCTCTCCGATGTCAGGCGCGAGAAGTCTTTTCTTCATGGCGGCCTGCATGGCTCGGTGTACATCGATGACAAGTGGACCATCCGGGGAGAGACGAACCGTGAAGGCTTCGCTTCCCCGAATATCTATTTCACGTTCGCCGTCAAGGGCAAGAACCGACGGAGAACAGGCTACCGGTACTTCCTGCCCCAATTTGAGCAAACGACATTCCTCTATTTTTGCTTGGAGAATGGTTCCCGGGGCAACAGGAGCAAGGACGGGCCTGCCCTGGTCGCCCAGCCTGAGGTAGAGCCCCAATGGCTCATCGGGCGCTATGGAACAGAAAACGCCTCCAATGGCTGAAAGTCCGATGCTGGACGGCGCAGCTCTGTTCAGGAAGAGCTGTCTGACCTTTCCCATCTCCCATATGGCCCTGGACCCCAGGAAAGGGTCGTCATAGACGGCGGCGTCCACCAAGGCCATATCGAATGGTTCGCCGTTTTTGAGAATCTCCAGCCTTGTGGTGGTATAGGCCGTTTCTTCGGGAGTCAGCCTGCCGGTGGAAAGCAGGCCCGCCGCCAGACCCGCGATGGTTCCTTCCACCATGGTGGGAAATACATTGTTGGTGCCCGTTGAAATGGGTAGAATCGGTATTGTGCCGCACCCTTTGGCTACTGCCCGGTTCGTGCCGTCCCCACCAAGGGTGACGATGCAGGCCACCTTTCGTTCAGCCATCATGCGGCCGGCGCGGATGGAATCTTCCTGGGTATGTGCCGGTTTGAATGGTACGGGGGCGCCCGCGATGGGGTGTGGCATGCGCTCCCGTGCCCTTTCCACGATGCCGAAATAGTCCTGCATGTACGTGATGCGATCAACCCCCATGGCGGTGAGCCCTAAGAGTACCCTGCGAACGATGCGTACCTTTTCCTGGTTGTCAAAGGAACTTCCGAAGGCGACAAGTCTTCGGATGTCTTTGCCGGAGGCAGGATTGGCGATAATTCCTACGGTGGACAACGAATCTTACCTCGCTCAGCCCAGAACTTTCTTTGCGCCGGCAATAATCTTGTCCACGCTGGGGATATACTCCTCTTCCAGGGTTGGAGAGAAGGGAACGGGTGCGAAGGGCGCCGCAACGCGGACGATCGGTCCGTCAAGATAGTCTATGGCATGTTCAGCCACCATGGCTGCGATTTCCGCGCCCGGTCCGGCAAATTTCACGGCTTCGTGCACGATCAGAAGGTGGTGGGTTTTCTTCACCGACTCAATGATGGTTTCTCCATCCAGCGGGGAGAGAGTCCTCGGGTCGACGACCTCCGCGCTGATCCCTTCGGCCGCAAGTTTTTCCGCGGCATCCAGGCTTCTCCAAAGCATCTGAGCGGTAGCCACAATGGTGATGTCCGTCCCTTCCCGTTTGATATCCGCCTTGCCGAGGGGGATGGTGTAATCGCCTTCGGGAACTTCACCTTCTACGCCGTAGAGCATTTTATGCTCAAGAAATACCACCGGATTGTCGTCCCGGATAGCGGTAAGCAGGAGCCCTTTTGCATCATAGGGGGTCGCCGGCATGACCACTTTGAGTCCAGGCACATGCATGAACCACGCTTCGAGACACTGGGAGTGCTGGGCCGCGGCCCCTATGCCGCCTCCGCAGGATGCCCGCAGGGTCAGGGGCAATCTCGCCTTTCCGCCAAACATGTATTTCATTTTCGCCGCTTGATTGAAGAGCTGGTCAAAGGCCACACCGATGAAATCCACAAACATGAGCTCGGCCACGGGTCTTAAGCCGGCGGCCGCGGCCCCAACGGCAGCGCCGATAATGGCGCTTTCGGTAATAGGCGTATCAATGATGCGTTTTTCTCCATATTTATCGAAGAGCCCCTGGGTTACCCCGAAGCATCCCCCGAAACACCCAACATCTTCTCCCGAGATGAATACATTCGGGTCCCTTTCCAGTTCCATGTCAAGGGCATTATTTATCGCTTGTAAAAATGTCATTTTAGGCATGTTCAAATCCTCCGTTTACGGGACGTTCAAAAGTGGAACCATGGAAATGTCATTCCTCAAACCGTGTATACGTCGGTGGTTACCTCCTCCGGTTTGGGGTACGGGCTTTCCTCGGCGAATCTGACCGCGTTGTCAACATCAGATCGCAGGGTTGTATCGATTTCTCCCACCTGTTCCCGTGTAAGGACATTCATACTAAGGAGCTTTTCTTCAAATCTGGCCACCGGATCTTTTGCCTTCCATTCAGCGACTTCATCCTCCGGCCTGTAAACGCATGGGTCCCCTTCAAAATGGCCTTTGTGACGATAGGTCTTGCACTCGATCAGGGAGGGGCCCTTTCCTTTGCGTGCGCCCTTAATGGCCTCCGCCGCCGCCTCATATACGGCTACAACGTCGTTTCCATCCACCACTATTCCGGGGATGTCGTAGGCCGCGGCTTTGTCGGCCACATCGGAAACCCTCATGGATTTATTTGTGCAGCAGGAGATGCCGTAGAGATTGTTTTCATTGATAAAAACGACGGGCAGGTTCCAGGCGGACGCCATATTCATGGCCTCGGAGGTCGTTCCCTGGTTGGATGCGCCATCCCCGAAAAAGCAGACGGATACATTGTCCGTATTTTTGTATTTGGCCGCGAAACCGGCCCCCACCGCGATCGGGCTGCCGGCGCCCACAATTCCATTGGCGCCCAGAATGCCCAGGTCCAGGTCGGCGATGTGCATGGAGCCTCCTTTGCCTTTGCAGTACCCGGTCGAGCGGCCGAAGAGTTCCGCCATCATCCGTTTGATGTCGCCTCCTTTGGAAATGAGGTGGCCATGACCGCGATGGGTGCTGGTAATATAATCGCTTTGGCGCAGGGACGCGCACACACCAGCAGCCACGGCTTCCTCCCCGATGTATAGATGAACGAAACCTCCGAATTTTCCCGCGGCAAACAGTTCAGAGACCCTCTCCTCAAACAAACGGATCTTTTTCATGGTTTTGTAAAGACTGATCAATGTTTCATTACTCAGTTCCATTTCTCAAAACCCCCCTTCTTCAAGTTAGCGTAGCAGATGTTTCCTTCCGAGCCATTACCGAGATTTGATGAATAAATGTTGTGTATCGCCGTTTAATATAGGACTATAAGTTAAGGTTCATTGTCAATCCTTTAATGGTGGGATCGTAGCAAAACGAAATCCTGGCCATTGACAAATCCTTTCGAAAAGTAAACTGGTATGGCCATATCGATGAGCAGGAAGAAAAATTGTCCCTGGAAACCAAAGGCTTTCTCGATGCCTATAATGCATTCCTGCCACTGTTGTTGAATTAAGATACAAAATCGGGTTGACAAAGAATTGAGGAAGAATGTAGAAAAGGAATAACTCTTATATCTCTAAAAATCCACATAGTTTATAGCGTAAGAAGAAAGCCTGTCATTTTCAACTTCAACCAACGATTGCATTCGAACCGTTTTTTAACATTTGAAAATCATTTTTTGGCAGCTGGTTAACCGGAGGGACCGACTATGAGCGGAAAAGCGGATATCAAAGTGTTGCTTGTTGATGATGAAGAAACGCTTATCGAATACCTTTCGAAGCGCCTTTTGAGAGAAGGATTCATTGTCAAGGCCACATTTTCGGGAGAAGAGGCTGTTGCGGTGGCTGATGAAAACGTCTTTGACGTTGCCGTTGTCGATTTGAAAATGCCCGGGATGGATGGCGTTGAAACGCAAAAGCAGTTAAAGAAAATACAGCCTTACCTTCAGTGCATCGTACTCACCGGTCACGGGGCAATCGATACGGCTCTTGAAAGTGGAAAGCATGAGGCGTTCAAGTATCTTCTCAAACCAATCGAATACGACACCCTCGTGGATACCATAAAAAATGCTTACGAACGTAAGGTTCAGATCCAGGATGCCAAGTTCAGGGAAGAAGTGGACGCTATTCATAAATCGGGTCTTGGCTCCAGGGGCATTAGAAAGGCCATGGACAGATTAAGAAAGATTTATGGAATTGACTGATTCCCACCGGCATTGGAAGAAGGTCTCCCGGGAATGTGCGGAATCGAAGTCTGAACAGATAGACACGGAGGAGTTTCTTAAATGCGTTTTGCGGAATACCAATGATCTGGTATTTGCCATTGGTCTTGATGGCGTCATCGTATCGTTCAGCAAGAGCGCGGAAGAGGCTCTGGGATATCCAGGGGAAGAGATCAAGGGAAAGCCGTCGAAAGAACTGGCCAACGATCCGATGGAATTTGAGCGGATGACGGAGGGCGTTTTTGAAGGGGAGGTGGTAAGTCGGTCGGATTTTCCCTTTCGCCATGCCGACGGGCATTTGGTCTACTGCGATGTTTCCATTGCTGCCCTCAAGAATGCAAAAGGAGAATTTTCGGCCAGTGTTGTCATGGCTCGGAATATCACCGAGTGGAAAAACTTTCAGGAAGAACTGATCAGGGTCGATCGATTGGCCGAAGTGGGGCGTACCGCTTCAGGCATCGTTCACGAAATCAACAATCCCCTTTCGGTTATCAATGAAATTTCCGGTTGGATGGAGGTTGTCGTATCCGATTCGGAAGGATTGAACGACGATGACAGGGCCGAGCTCAAGACATGCATCGCCAAACTCGGGGAACAGACAACCCGTTGCAGGAATATTGCGCGGGATATGCTGGGTTTTGTGAGCGGTTCAAGCCCTTCCGGGGATTCATTCGACCTTCACGAACTTTTGAAAAACTCCGTGAGTTTCCTCTCCCCGGAATTGAAATCTAAAGATGTAGAGGTGCTTTTTGATTTTGTGGAAGGCCCGCTTCAGATGCACTCGGAACCAAGGATGTTGGAGCAGGTCTTTGTCAATCTTCTCACGAATGCCATTCATGCCATTGACGAGAAGGGTGCTCGCGCCGGTCGCATACGGATCGGCACCAGGCTTGAGGAGACTTCCGTGGCAATCTCTTTTGCTGACAATGGTATGGGAATTGCTCCCGGCGATCAAAAGAAAATTTACGAACTTTTTTTTACTACCAAGCCTTCCGGAAAGGGGACCGGTTTGGGTCTGCCCATATGCCGCAACATCGTCCGTAAACTCGGGGGCGACATCCATGTGGAGAGTAGCTCCCCTGATGGTGCGACTTTTGTTGTTCGCATTCCTGTTTGCTGACGGAAAAATCCTGTAAGCATATGGTGAAAATGGAGCAAAGACCGATTGTTTAAAGACCCGGCATCAAATTTTTATCGCGAGCCTTCCTGTACTTTACCCGTTCTTTCAATCCCTTCGGCAACGTTTCCGCTTAGGTGGACCAGCGCCTACGAAACAAAGTTATTTCTCTTTGCTATACGTGACAAAATTGTTTTGCTGATGCCATAGATCCCCACAGAAATGTAAGCATTGGTTACAGGAGCATTTTTGTCACGTTGAAAACCTCCCTGAAATCTGTTCGTCCCTTGTCTCAAGCCATTTTGGCATTAACGTTGCATTCAGGAGCGCGGAAACTGAATCTTTAAAACAAAAAAAGGACCTCTCTTGTTTATGTACAAGCACAGTCGAAACAGCTTTTCCAGGATGCCGGACCGCCAGGGCCTTTATGATCCCTCCCATGAACACGATGCGTCCGGTAGGGTCCATGGGGGCGGATACGCCGCTTGCTGTTTTTTCAGAAAAAAATCAGTCGCTGTTTTCTTATTTCAAACAGCTCTTCGCCCAGGTGACCAACCCGGCCATCGATCCTGTGCGGGAAGAGTTGGTCATGTCTCTCATGACTTTTATCGGGAATCCGGGAAATATCCTCTCGGAAACGCCTCAGAACAGCAGCCTCATCAAATTGAGTCACCCCATTTTGTCCAATGACGACTTGAACCGCCTCCGATATTTGGACAGGGAGGGTTTCAGGGCGGCGACCCTGCCCATGGGATTGCGGCAGGAACTGACCAAATCACAACCCGCGGGTCTTGCCATTGAAAACTATATCAAGGCCTTGTGCAAGGGACTCTTGAAAATCATGTCCAAGATGGGAATATCCACCCTGAGGAGCTATCGGAGTGCCCAGGTGTTCGAGGCGATCGGATTGAAGAGCAGTCTGGTGGAGAAATATTTTCCGAGGACCGGATCCCGGATAGAAGGGATCGGCCTTGATGAGATTGCGGCCGAAGCCAATGCCAGGCATGAACAGGCCTTCAACAAAGCACCTGATGTTTCGGCAATCCTGCCCGGCGGCGGACATTACCGGCTGAGGAAGGATGGAGAGCGCCACTTGCTGAATCCGGAATCCATCACGCTTCTTCAGCGGGCCGTGAGGGAAAACGATCGCCGCATGTATGAACGGTATACGAAGTTGATCAACGATCAGTCTGAAAAACTGGCTACCTGCGGGGAATGTTCCGGTTCAAAAAGACCCGGCCTGTTCCTCTGGATGAAGTGGAACCCGCCACGGAAATCATGAAACGATTTGTCACGGGCGCCATGTCTTTCGGCTCCATCAGCCGAGAGACCCATGAGACCATTGCCATCGCCATGAACCGAATCGGAGGCATGAGCAACAGCGGGGAAGAGGGAGAGGACCCCGCAAGGTTATGTACCGCTTCCCAACGGCGACAACCTCTCCAGCGCCATCAAGCAGGTGGCAAGCGGTCGTTTCGGGGTTACCACCGAATACCTCGCCAATGCCAGGGGATTGCAGATCAAAGTGGCTCAGGGGGCCAAGCCGGGAGAAGGAGGACAGTTGCCGGGACATAAGGTAAACGATGAAATTGCCAGGGTCCGACATGCCACGCCGGGAGTCGCACTCATATCCCCTCCTCCCCATCACGACATCTATTCCATAGAAGACCTCTCGCAACTTATCTTCGATCTGAAAAATGTGAACCCCGAATCGGACGTTTCCGTGAAACTTGTTTCGGAGATCGGTGTGGGCGCCATTGCAGCCGGCGTGGCGAAGGCCCATGCCGACATGGTGCTTATCAGCGGATATCACGGAGGCACCGGGGCGTCGCCACTTTCTTCCATTCGTCATGCGGGGGCCCCATGGGAACTGGGACTTTCCGAAACCCAGCAGACACTTGTTCTCAACGGACTGAGAAGCCGGATAAAGGTCCAGACGGACGGCCAGTTGAAAACCGGCAGGGATGTAATCATTGCGGCACTTTTAGGGGCTGAAGAGTTCGGCTTCGCCACGACCGTGCTTGTGGCGTTGGGATGCGTTATGATGCGAAAATGCCATACGAATGCTTGCCCGGTAGGCATCGCGACGCAGGATCCGGAACTTCGAAAGAATTTCACGGGAAAGCCTGAACACGTGCAGAATTTCTTTACTTTTGTTGCCGAAGAGGCGCGCGTTCTTATGGCCGAACTGGGATTCAGAAAACTGGAGGACCTGGTGGGCCGGGCAGACCTTTTGGAAACGAACAAGGCCGTGGAATTCTGGAAGTCCAGAGGACTGGATTTTTCAAAAGTTTTTTACCGGCCTCAAACTGACGAAAATGTTCCCATACGGTGCGTGGCGCCCCAACTGCACAACCTGGAACACATTCTGGATAGGGAGCTGATTGTTCTTGCGAAGGCAGCCATTGATTCCCGGGAAAAAATCGTGATTGAAAAATCCATTCGGAATGTGAACAGGACAACGGGCGCCATGCTTTCCGGGTTGATCGCTAAAAAATACGGACACGAAGGCCTTCCAAATGACACAATCACCTGCCGTTTTAAAGGGGCCGCCGGCCAGAGTTTCGGGGCCTTCGGCGTCAAAGGCCTCACCATGATTCTCGAAGGAGAAGCCAATGATTACCTGGGTAAGGGGTTGTCGGGTGCGAAGATCGTCCTCCGCCCGCGGGAAGGCATAGGCTTTGATCCTTCCAAGAATATTATCGCCGGCAATGTGATCCTTTACGGGGCAACTGCCGGAGAAGTCTACATTCATGGTACGGCCGGGGAAAGATTTGCCATCAGGAACAGCGGGGCCACGGCCGTGGTGGAAGGCGTGGGAGATCACGGTTGCGAGTATATGACAGGCGGAAGGGTTGTCGTCCTGGGGGACACGGGGATCAATTTCGCCGCCGGCATGAGTGGGGGAATTGCCTATATCTATGACCCCGGGCAGCGTTTTGACAGCCGGTGCAACCTGGATATGGTGGACCTGGAACTGGTGGAAGAAAAGCGGGACGAGGTGGAGCTGAAAAGAATGATTGAAAGGCATTACGAACATACGGGAAGTGCGCTGGCCGCCCGCATATTGGACGACTGGGAGGCCAATCTACCCTTTTTCGTAAAGGTTTTCCCCATGGAATACAGACGGGTCCTGGGGAAAATGAGCAAGGAAGACCAGGAGACGGAAAGAGAAGAGGTGCAGGATGGGTAAGCCAAAAGGTTTTTTAACGATCCCTCGAAAGGACCCCGGTTACCGGCTGAAGAGTGAACGGGTAAGGGATTATCAGGCGGTGGAGAAGCATTTGGGTCATGGTGAAATTCTGGAACAGGCCGGTCGATGTATGGATTGCGGTACACCGTTCTGCCACGCCTACGGTTGTCCGGTGTCCAATGTGATTCCCGAATTCAACGATTTTGCATACAGGGGCATGTGGCGCGAAGCCCTTCAGATTCTCTTATCGTAAAACAATTTTCCCGAATTTACAGGGCGAATATGCCCGGCCCCCTGTGAGGCGGCCTGCGTGGCGGGAATTGTTGTAGAGCCTGTAACCATTCGGCAGATCGAACTGGCCATTGTCGAGATCGGTTTCGAACGGGGCTACATCCTGCCCGATCCTCCGAAGGCTCGTTCCCGAAAACGGGTGGGCATTGTAGGTTCCGGGCCGGCCGGGCTTGCCGTGGCCGATTCTCTTAATCGGGCGGGATATTCGGTAACCGTTTATGAGTCCGATCTGCAGCCCGGAGGAATTCTGCGTTACGGCATCCCTGATTTCAAACTGGAAAAATGGGTGGTGAAGCGCCGTGTCCGGCTGATGGAAGAGCAGGGCGTGCTCTTTGAGACAGGGATCAGGGTCGGAGAAGACATCTCTTATCGCTACCTCACCCGACATTTTGATGCGGTCTGCCTTGCCTGCGGCTCTCGAAGACCGCGGGATATTCGGATACCCGGCAGGGAACTGAAGGGAATCTTTTTTGCGATGGACTATCTCACCAGGCAGAATCGGATTATTGCAGGGGAAAAGGCGACGCCGGGGGATGAGCTCTCCGCGAAGGGCAGGAAGGTGGTGGTCATAGGCGGGGGGGATACCGGTTCGGATTGCGTTGGCACTGCGTTGCGCCAGGGTGCTTCGGGTGTTGCACAGCTTGAAATTCTATCCAAACCGCCTGTGACGCGATCTGAAAAGACCCCCTGGCCCATGTGGCCTCTTCTTTTGCGTAAAACCCATGCCCACGAAGAAGCGGAAGAACCGCGGTGGGGTGTGATGACCAAGGAATTTCTGGGGAATAATGGCCGGTTGGAGAAGCTTCGCTGTGCGGAAGTACAGTGGGAAGGCCCGGGAAACGGCGCCCCTGCCGTGCCAAGAGAAATTCCCGGTACGGAATTTGTGTTGGAGGCGGACCTTGTGCTTGTTGCCATGGGTTTTGAGAGACCGGAAAGAAACCCCATCGTAGAAAGCCTTGGCCTGGAAGAGGCTGGCCGAGGTAATCTAAAGGTGGGGCCCGGGGGCATGACCGGGGCAGCGGGCGTATTTGGCGCCGGCGACATGTGTCTGGGACAGTCGCTGGTGGTAAGGGCCATAGCCGATGGGAGGTCGGCCGCACAAGGGATCAGAAAATACCTCGAAGGAATTTGAATTTATTTACATCCCCGCGAACACCGATGCCTTCCACCGTCTAAAGGAATCAAATCGCTGCTGCCAGTATTCTTTCCAACCCATCTCTTCGGTGGAATTCACCATGACCCCTCTGGAACTGGACGCCTGGATGAAAAAAATCGTATCGCCTTTCCGGGCTGTAACAATCCCGGCGTGTTTGGCCTTTGAAGGTCCGTCTTCATCCCTGAAGAAGACAATATCTCCCACGCGAACATCCGATTTTTTGACGGGGAAGCTGCTTTTTTTGATATCATCTGTATCAAAATAGGTGGTGTGGAGCTTGAATCCTGATCCTGAAAGACTGTTTCTGGTAACAGCGGCTACCAGGTGAGAACAATCCGAGCCGTTTATCTCGTCCGGATCCGCCCCCCATTGATAAGGTACCCCCACATATTTGCGGGCCGTCATCGGGACATTTTTTTCCAGGACACGGTAAACCATATGATCACCCGCTTGAGGAGCAGTCGGTTTCAGGGAATCCGGCAGGGTTGTGCAGGCAGAGAGGAGCGAAGCAAGAACCCAACACATCAGGAAAGGGTTGGTTCGAAAATCTTTTTTCATAGGCATGATAGACTCCTTTCCTTATTTAGAGTGCGCGTCGATAAAAATCCAATTCCCATTTTTTCCCAATCGCGATTCAACGGGAGATCCTACATCCTGAGAAAAAGGACGGAAACAATCGTCAGGCCGATTCCCATGAAATGCACCTTTTTGAGCCTTTCCGCATAGAACAAGGCGGACAGCACTATGGGGATGACAAAGTGAAGGCCGATGATCGATACAACGATTGAAAGGGGTCCCTTCTCCAGCGCCAGAAGAAATAGATAGAATCCGATCAGGTTTAAAAAACCCATGCACAGGCCGATGATCACGGCATCTTTTTGGACTCCATGGGCTGTCTTCTGCTCCATGCGATTTCTGAGGGCAAAGGCAAAAGAGGTGCCAAGAAAGTAGGAAAGCGCGATAAAAGCCCACTTGCTGGTCTCCATGGCGGCGAATTTGCTCGAAATGGAGGCTACGGCGCCGGAAACAACACAGACGAGCAAAAGAGTAAAACCCCTTCGTAAATTTTTGTCTCCTGTTTCACTGGTGTCGGGGCTTTTTGCCAGGGTGAGGATGGCGCAAATGGCCACCAGAATACCTGTAACCTGCCAAACAGACAGTGTATCGCGGAAGAAGAAAACGGAAAAAATGATCACCACTGCCACATTCAGGCGGATAATGGGATACGCGACGCTTACCGGCAGATACTTGAGCGTTTCCATGTGTGTCAGTGTCGCCGCGGTGAAGGAAATACTGTTGACGAGAGAAATAAAAACCAGGAAAGGGATATGCTTTACAGTGGCATCCGAAAAGAGAAGGAAAATAAAACTGATGCAGGTGACTGTCCCCATGAAAGTGTATGTCGTGATTGCCGTATTACACCCCCGTTGGGCTGAGACTTTGTAAAGGAACCGTTGGGTTCCCATAAAAAGAAGTGAAGCAATGCTGAGTGTATACCAGTTCTCCACGATATGATCGGCTGTGCCTGGCTGTAAAAGATTAAGAATTCCCTGCCGTTGGCATCGAAAATCCCCCTGGGGACCGGTTCGCCGGGGGCCATCTTTTGTCGTTGAATGTATCCTATTCAAATTTCCTGGTAGCAAAATGATGACTCAGAAGAGCCATTCCTGCCAGGGTTTTTGAATAAGATACAAGTATCCTCTCTTGCTTGACTATTCTGTTCTTCCGAATTCAAACCACTGGTGGGCTGCCATCATCAAACTGTCGTGCTCACCTTTTAAATGGCTGTACATGCGCGCGTTGTCGATGGCGATCCCACCCATTTCAGCCAATCCATGAACAAATTCCGATTCTTCCTCGGTAAATTCACGAGCTTGTGACAAATAAACTCGAAGCACTCCGAGCGTGGTTCCTTTCGCACAGATTGGAACGGAAAACATGGATGCGATCCCTTCCTTTTTCGCTTCTTCCGGATATTGGGTACGAGGGTCCGTGATGGCATCAAAGATCAGCACGGATTTATCTGATGCGCATTCCTTCAATGTGTCATCCGCATGGAGGCGGCCCTTTTTGAGATATTCTTCACTCAATCCATGGGAAGCGCCCACTTCCAGTGTGTTCTGCTCTCTGTTCCATAAAAAAATCGTGCAGGCTTTGGCATCCAGTGCCTTAACCACATTTTCCGAGAGGAGTTTTAATACTTCTTTTACATCCAGCGAGGAATTGATTACCTTGCATACATCCAGAATGAGCCGATAGTATTGCATTTCTTTGGCTTTCATGTCTTGTCCCTCCTTTCTTCGAAAGAGGTTTTCAGGGATTTTTCCCCATGATAATATCCCAAACCCAATGTCACATTAGCATTTACCTGTATCGAAATGATTTCATGAAATAATATGAAAGATAAGCTAAGTGGTCAAGAACAATTATAAAGTATTTGTTTCAAATGTCACGAATGAGTTTGGCGGTATCTTATTTATCGTATACCCCCTGATCCGTTAGCGGGTTGGAAAGAGTGCTTACCTACAGGAGCTTTTTATTCCCTTTATTTACAAACCTGTCTATTCTGTGTTAATTTCCAACGATGAATCGCTTTTTTCATCGGGAGTCGGGGTCTCTCCCTTTCGGTTCGGAACAAAGGCAAATACAAATAAGGAGTGCAAATTGGAAGATCGATATACGAAAATCCAGGAACTGGCCAGGCCTTACCTGGATACCAGAAAAAATGACATTCATACGAAGACTTCTACGCGTTTCGCGTATCAATTGATGGACTTGGAAGGGGGCGTGGAAGACGTGGTGATCCCGGCCATCCTTCTCCACGATGTGGGCTGGAAAAAAGTGCCCGAAGATCTGCAACTGAAGGCATTTGGCCCCAATGTAAGCCTGCCGGAATGGAACCGCGTGCATGAAGTGGAGGGGGCGCGCATTGCCGGAGAGATCCTCGGAAAAGTGGGCTACGACCCGGAAAAGGCGGAGGAAATTGTTCACATTATTGATGGCCACGATTCAAGAAAAGAGCCTTTTTCTTTAAATGACAAAATCGTAAAAGATGCCGATAAGCTATGGAGATATTCTAAAGAAGCGGTTCAGCTAAATTGGGAGAGATTCCAGCTTTCCTTTGAGGAGGGGATTGAAAGACTGTTGAAGAATATTGAGTCATGGTTTCTCACGGATTCCGCGAAACGATTGGCACGGGAGGCGATCGAAAAACAGCTTCAGGAAAGGGATGAAGGCAAAATAGAAGCCGAGTAACTTAAGAGGATCAAACGGAAGCGGTTTGTGGTCCGCGGTTAACGATTGAGACGCCCTGTCTCTTAAGACGAGCCTCTCATGGCTCTTGATCCGAAAATACGTTCCAAAGAACAGGGCTGTGCAGCTCCTGACCGAAATATCGACAATAGGGGCGGCATTTGCACAAAAGGAGAAAGGAAACGTCTGTTCCCAGGGTGTGGACATCTTCCTCAAGAGCATCAAAATTGCCGCCGCCTTTGGAGATGATGAGGTCCGAGGAGTGAAGCAGGTCTTTGACTGTCTGGGAACACCTGGAAAAGAGGGTTCCCGGGACGGGACCATCCACACCGTTTTCGACGACTTTTGCCACTTCCGGAATTCCCATTGAATCGGCTTCTCGGAGCGTGACATCGTTCATTATGGGAATCGATCGAACGATGAAGTGGATCTCTGTTTCCGTGTATTGCCGGATGGCTTGCATGAGCAGCTTATCAAAGAGTATTTCCCCCGAGTTGTCTCCAAGGTAAACGAGCTTTCGGCTTCGCTGCAACTTTTTCAAGAATATGGAATAAGCCCGATCCGACAGAGGCAATCTCAACCCTTGAATGACTGTTTGTTGAATATCCGCGGCATGGTTATCGATCATCAGATCGATGGCATTGCCGATAATGGCAAGGTGAACGGCTGTGCGAAGGGGATCTTCAGCCTTTTCGATTTTATCCTGGAGAAAAGGCAGAATAGCCGCCACCCGTTGATTCTGAAGCTCTTTTTCCCGAAGGAATGGATCTGCTTGGTTTGTTTCCCGACAGATCGTTTGCCAGACCTCTTCAATGATCTCCGGGCCGGTCAAATTCCACGACATTCCTCGAAAAGCCGGAATTTGAAGGGCTGCGCTGAAAATCTCCCGGCGCCGTTCATTGGATAGGGGCAGACGTCTAAGAGCCGAAACAGCCATGTTTGCAATGCAGGGAATGCAATCCAATTCGATACGCAAGGTTCTACCTCTCTTCACTTTGCCTGAAAAATTTACGGAAACCTTTTTTCGAAAGGGAGCATAGAGAAATTTGTTCTGTTCGTCAAGACGATGGAAAAGAATTTAAGGGCTTTAAACAAGAATGCCAAGGAGGAAACACCATGACTGCCGTCACACTCCCTCAAATCCCCCACCCCATGAAAGAGCCTAACGGTTTATCTTCGCGCATTCAATGGCTGCGGGATTATTATTTTAAGGGGACAGAGCGAGCCTGGAACAACGAATTTGTGGCCTGGTCCACCGGGACGCCGTGGGATGTGCAATTCAACGAGATGACGTTCTACATAGTGCCGGAGACGTATGCCTTAATGCAGACGCTGCGGAGTTCTTATCGCCAGGCAGCCAGAACTATAGAGCTGGATAAGGATTTCTGGACCTGGAGTCAGGTGGAGCGTCGGGCGTGGTTTGTTAAAGAAGCGATGGTCCGGTATATGCCGAAAGAAATTCTGCCGGGCGATCTGATTGCCGGGGGTCGGTTCAATATCCAAACATCCTTGTGTCTGAACAAAAAAGAACAGCAAGCCTTTGATCTTGCACTGTTGGGCAAGAACGGTGCGCGGGCCGCCATGAAATGGTTTCATGACCACGGATACGGCAATGCCGGCGCCACCAGCGGTCACTTGATCCCCGACCATGAGCGGGTCCTGAAAGTTGGGTGGAGCGGGATTCTTGCCGATCTGCAATCCCGGTACAACACCCTGAGCGACCGTGAGAAAGAGGCGGAAAAGGGATCGCAGTTGAAAGCTATGATGACGGCGGCCACCATGCCTCGTGATCTGGCCGCCGGGTACGCAGAGGTTTGCCGGGACCTGGCCGCCAAACAGACCGAACTCCAGCGGCAACAGGAGCTCCTTGAGATGGCGGAAGTTCTGGCACGGGCGCCCTGGGAACCTGCCCAAACCTTCCAGGAAGCCGTACAGGCCCTGTGGATCAATCACATGCTGGTTATGAGCGACGAAAACTATCCCGGCCCGGGAGTCTCGTTTGGGCGCATCGACCAGTATCTGCGGCCTTACTGGGAGTTCTCGCTGGCCCGGGGAATGACGCGCGATTTCGGCAAGGAAATATTGAAATGTTTCTGGATGCACTGCAACACGGTGTATGACGCCATGATCCGGAACGGCAACCAGGGGATCACCTCCGGCTTCGGTCAACTGATCACGCTCTCGGGTATGGGGGCAAACGGTGCGGATATGACCAATGATTTGACCTATGCCATCCTGGAAGTCATCGACGAAATGACGCCGATCCTGGAGCCCAAGCCAAACGTGAGGTTGCATCGAAATTCTCCGGAAGCCTTGCTGAATAAAGTGGTGGACATGATCTCCGTCAGTCAGGGCTCGCCTTTCCTGCTGAACTTTGATGAACGTTCCATGGCGGGTATGATGCTGGAAGCCCGAAAGGCGGGGTTCAGCCATTGGATCAACGAGAATACGGTTCATGATTATGCGCAGGTAGGCTGTCTTGAAAACACCATGGTCGGAAACGACCGGTCCGGCACGGTGGACGTTAATCTCAATCTCCTCAAGGGGGTGGAGCTGGCCCTCACCGGGGGCAGAGATATGAATTCTTTCTTGAACCCCATGACGGGCAGGGAAGAACCTGTCCATCAGGATGGACCGGATACCGGTGAGGCGGTTAATTGTGAAACCTGGGAGAAATTCTGGGAGGCGTACGCCCGACAGACCGAATATATCATAAGGAAAAGCGTCGATGTCTATGAGAGATCGGAATCGCTCCGGGCAAAATATTTTCCCACGCCGTATCTTTCCTGTATGGTAAAAGGGTGTGCGGAAAAAGGCCTGGATGTCACCCGGGCGGGCGCTGAAATCAACTTTGCCACGCTTGAAACCGTTACCTACGCAACCACCGTAGATTCTCTTTTGGCCATCAAATATCTTGTATTTGACCGGAAAAAATGCACCATGGACCAACTTGTGAGAGCCTTGAAAGACAACTGGCAGGGGCATGAAGTGCTCCAGGCCATGGCCAGAAATAAGGCCCCCAAATATGGGCGTGATGATGACGAGGCCGATGGCATGGCCCGGCAGGTTATGGATTTATGGTGTAAGGAGACCTGGAAGCATAAGACCGTTTCCACCGGGAGACAATTCAGACCCGGTATGCTCAGCTGGAATTACTGGGCCGGGGACGGGTTTATTATGGCCGCCAGCGCCGACGGCAGACCCAAAGGGCAGTTTCTCTCAAATGCCATTTGTCCGTCAAACGGTGCGGACACGACAGGCCCCACGTCCAACGCGAACTCCGTGGGCAAGGTGATGGGCGGCAAAGCGGCCGACGGCAAGGGCGACTGGGGCGAATATTTAAACTGTCTGCCCAATGGCGCGAGCCACACCATCACCTTTAACCCTTCGATTGTCCGAGATCCGGAGCACAAAGAGAAATTCAAAGCCTTCTTGAGAGGGTATTGTGAAAACGGAGGAAG
>JBBSAR010000011.1:0-23573 GCA_038252125.1 Desulfatiglandales bacterium | reverse complement strand
TAGCACAAAAACATACAACCACGCGTGAAAATGACCACTCCCCGGTCATTATCTTGCGTGTTCAACGCTTCACCATCATTAACAAGGTAAAGTGCTTCAACGCTGCCATTATTTCTATCGTATTGACAAGCTATGATAAGATATGATAATCTTTAATACATGAAAGTCTTCCAAATGCCCAGGTTTAAAAAATATGTAAAGAAGCTCCCACGACACCTTCAGCAGGTAATCCTGGATGAGGTGGAAGATATTCTGGAAAACCCTGGTATCGGTGAACTCAAAAAAGGCGACCTGGCAGGCTTTAGGGTTCATAAATTTCCCATGAACCGTCAGTTGACTTTGATGGCCTATAAGGCTGCAGATGATTTCATTGTTTTATACCAGGTTGGTCCACATGAAAATTTCTACAATAACCTGAAAAGATATTTGAAAGAAACGGGTGAATAATATGCTTACAGCAGAAAAAGTAATCGAGGAGATATACCTTCTTCCCATTGAGGAAAGGCAAAAAATTGCTCTCCATATTATTGAGTTCGGGATAAAAGGTCAAAACCAGGATGCCCCTGAGATCCTTGATATGAAAGCATGGCAGGATGCAATTGCAAAAAAACCGTTTACTCTCAAAGAGGCCGCGGAATATCTCGGGGTGTCATCCGTCACCCTCAGAAGATGGGTAAAAGCAGGCCGGGTGCCAGCATCTAAAATAGGCAGGGCATATACGTTCGGGGTGGGAACCCTTAAGGAACTCAAAAGGGACCATATTAGAAAATATTCCTGAACTGCGATTCGATCTCCCACCGGGGCGTAGGCCCCTATGGGCCGGAGGCCGCCCTCCCTTCCCTTCTCACCCTCCCTGCCCAGTTGAACCGGGTTCCCTTCCAGGGTGTTCAACCGGGGTAACCCTCTTTGATCAGTCCCTCTGCGCCCCGCCCGCCTCGCAAGCCCGTCCGCCTCGGCTGAGCTTCGCGATGCCGGGCGTGGCGAGAGCGTTGCGGGCAGGTCCGTCCTCTGTCTTCCCCCATCCGTTGTTCATCTCTTATCCCGGTCCCGCTAAAGACGGGATCTTCGATTTCCCGGTATCCCAGCATTATCAATAATCTCAGCATCCCAGCATAGCTTCTTGTTCTGTTTTCATCGAATTTACTGCCAAGCGTCCGGCTTTGTCAACATAATGCGCCTGTCCCCATTTCTCCCTCCCGTGTTCCACATCTTTTTCCTTGACTACGACACTAATTTTTGGCACCATAAATTTATGAAACGCAGGCACCGGGCAACGTTGAAAGCGGTTTTCAATCGGCCTACGAGCGGTGGGATCAGGTGGTCTGATATTCTGGCCCTGTTCCTGGAACTGGGAGCCGAAGTCACCGAGCGTGAGGGTTCACGGGTAGGTGTCCGGCTTTTCGGCGAACGCCGGGTGTTCCATCGTCCGCATCCGTCGCCCGATACGGATAAAGGCTGTATTGTAAGCATTCGAAAGTGGTTTGAACAAAACGGAGTAAACCCATGAAGAACATTATGGACATCAACGGTTACAAGGCGGTGATCCATTACGACCCTGAAATCGGTATGTTCCGGGGAGAGTTTATGGGTCTAAACGGAGGGGCCGACTTCTATGCCACGACAGTCGAAGGTCTAGAAGAAGAAGGGAATAAAACCCTCAAGGTCTTCCTGGAAATGTGCGCCGAGGACGGAGTGAATCCACGCCGGGAATTTACTGGCCGATTTAACCTCAGAATTCCTGCGGATCTGCATGAAAGAATTGCCCTTCTGGCCCGGGCCTCCGGTAGGAGCATCAATGCTTGGATGATTGAAGCCCTCGCCCATGAGACCGAACAGGTTGATTAGCGTATCCCAGCATGCACCAGTTTGTATGTGGGATGAAACCTCGGCCACCGCCTGTCAGCCCTTCCTGCCCTGTTTACCCAGTTAAATCCGCTTTTTCCCTTATTTAACCGGGGTGAAATTCGTTTACGACAGCGGAGCGCATTTCTCCGGGGTGCCCTCCGCCCTCCCACCGGGGCGTAGGCCCCTATGGGCCGGAGGCCGACCCCCGCCCGCCTCGCAAGCCCGTCCGCCTCGGCTGAGCTTCGCGATGCCGGGCGTGGCGAGAGCGTTGCGGGCAGGCCTGACTTCTCCCAAAACTGCACTTGACAAGGAATTCCACAACCTGTAGATTCAAAACATGAGCTTCATAAAAACTGAAAAACAAAAGGACAATTTTGCTAAATTTTCTTATGATACAGCCAAGATCATCCTTGCAATTACAGTAATTAGCCCCATAGCGAAACCAGAAACTTTCCATTTCGCCTTATTTGTTGGGGGATTTATTGTAACCATACTATTTTTTGCTTTAGGTTGCTTACTGGATACCAAGGAGGTGGAACAATGACATACTTTGGAATTGCTCTGATTGTTCTGGGCATTTTTGCTTTAGCGGGAATTATCTATGTTCAACTCGATAGAAAGCATCTTAAAAACAAAAAAACCTGACCCCCGCCCGCCTCGCAAGCCCGTCCGCCTCGGCTGAGCTTCGCGATGCCGGGCGTGGCGAGAGCGTTGCGGGCAGGCCTGACCACCGTCTTTCCCCCTCCGGAGGATTGTGTGCACTAACAATTCAGGTACCTGAATTTTAGTGCAACAACAAAAAAACAAATCCTGAAGATCCTGTAAATCCTGTCTAATTTTTTCAACTCAAAACCCAAAACTAAAAACCCAAAACTGCCTTTACATACTCTTCATCCGGATAGGAGTTCCACACGTAATCCTTGATCTCCATCTGACCTCCGACTCCCGACCTCTGACTTCTGTCCTTTCCCTCCGGAGGATTGTTCCCAATATGAATTCAGAAGCCTGAATTCATATGGGTGTGGCTCTATTTGATCACGCACAAAAGTCTTAAATAATAGCAGGTTGGGTGGTCTACGGGACAAGTTGCTGTGGTTTTTTGCGAGAATAACATTGCAGGGAAAGGCTATGCCCTGGTTTTCGCGTTCCTGGACAGTGGAAAGGTGAAGAAAGTTTTTTTGTTGTCTGTCATTTTTTACTGGATCTTGCTTCAGTTCCTTGCTATATGAGAATGGCGAAGGAGGAACGCCATGATCAGAGCAAGAGACAATCACCGATTTTGTGGCCGGGAATTTGTTTTCCAAGAGGTTTCCTTGATTCGGGAAGTGGTTGAGACCTGTTCTGGAATCAGCCGAACGGAATTGTCGCATACGGTATGCGAACTGCTGGAGTGGAAACGGCCCAATGGGGTTCTCAAAGGTCGGGAGTGCCTGAACTTTTTGGAGCGATTGGAAAGTGAGGGGTATTTCAAGCTTCCGGAGAGCCATGGGACCGGGCCGAGGAAAGGTACGAGACGGCACATTGCACCGGCAAGCGATGCTCCGGCTTGGGCCGGACTATCCGGGAGCGTAGAGGCGTTTTCGCCCCTGGATATGGAACTGGTCAAAAGCGTGGAACAGCGCCGACTTTTCAAAGATCTTGTAAGCCGTTACCACTACCTTGGATATGCCATGGCATTTGGTGCGAAGCTTCAATATCTGGTGTATGTAACGCGTCCCATACGACAAGTTGTCGGCTGTGTTCAATTCTCCAGCCCAGCTTGGCGGATGAAGGCCAGGGACCAATGGATTGGCTGGGATGACGCGACACGCGGGCGAAGACTTCAGCAGATCGTAAACAATAGTCGATTGTTGGTTCTGCCAAGGATACGCAATCTGGCCAGTTCGCTGCTTTCGCGCGTTCTGAGTCGGCTTCGAGAGGACTGGCGAGGTCATTATGGGGTGGATCCCTTGTTGGTGGAGACGCTGGTGGACCAGAAGCGTTATCATGGTGGGTGTTACCGGGCCGCCAACTGGATTGAACTGGGAAAGACCAGCGGTCGCGGACGAATGGACAGAGCCGGTAAACGGCACGGAGCAGATGTTAAAACCATCCTGGTTTACCCACTGGTAAAAAATGCCGTTAGCCGGCTTAAAGGGGGGAGATAGCACTTATGGGAGCAGCACCAGCTCTTTCTTCCCTGGAATATTCTTATGGTCAGGGTCATGAATATTTTGAGCGCATCATCAGTATCCTTGATTCCGGGGAGGGAAATTCTATGGATATGAGCAAGTTAGAACAGGAGCTTGAGAAACGGGGGCGTGAGTTGATGCGCATTTTGCTTCAGGAACATCTTAATAACCGAAGCCCCGGCACAAGCAGTAAACCTGTGAGGGATGCAGATGGAATCGATCGAATTGAAACACCTACCCATGGTCGCAAGATTGAAACGGTTTTCGGCAGGGTTGAGCTCAACCGTGCCGGATACGGCAAGCAAGGATGCAAAAGTCTTCATCCGTTGGATGCTGAACTGAACCTTCCCCTAGAGATTTATTCATTGGAACTTCAGCGAAGAGTAGCAGAAGAAGCCGCAAAGAATTCCTTTGATGAAGTTGTGGAAACCATTGCTAAAACCACCGGCGGCAATGTGCCCGAACGCCAAGCTGAAGAAGTGGTTCAACGTGCAGCCCGGGACTTCGATGCCTTTTATGAGACGCGCAAATGCGGGTGTTCGGAGGAAAAACCTACGGGATCTGTGTTGGCAATCACCGCTGATGGGAAAGGCGTGGTACTCCACGAAAGAGACCTCAGAGAAAAAACACGCAAAGCAGCTGAAAAACGAAGACAAAAGATGGGAAAGCGGCTTTCGAAAGGTGAAAAAAAGAATGCCAAACGCATGGCCACTGTAGCAGCTGTATACACGACCGATTCATTTGAACGCAGCCCTGAAGACCTGGTTTCCGAAAGCGGTCCTCGCATAAAAAAAATGAAACGGCCACCTATAGAAAATAAGCGAGTTTGGGCCAGTCTTGAAAAAACACCTGAAGAGGTCATTCAAGAGGCTTTTACCGAGGCTCGAAACCGGGATCCAAACCATGAGAAAAACTGGGTGGCATTGGTTGATGGGAACAATACCCAGATTAAGATTCTGCTCAACATTGCCAAAGCCCAAGGTATTGATCTGACCATCATTGTAGATGTTATTCATGTTATAGAATACCTTTGGAATGCCGGTAGAGTCTTTCATCCTGAGTCCGGTCTGGAGCTTGAACAATGGGTCGAACATCGTCTCAGAAAAATTCTTCAGGGAAAGGCAGGACACATGGCCGGCGGGATGCGCCGAAGTGCCACAAGAAAAAAAATCAGCGAAAAAAAACGAGAACCTGTAGACAAATGCGCCACCTACCTGCTCAATAAATCTCCTTATCTTAAATATAACCGCTATCTTTCCAAGGGGTTCCCTATTGGAACCGGCGTTATTGAGGGAGCATGCAGGCATCTTGTAAAAGACCGGATGGAAATTACAGGGGCTAAATGGACCCTTCAGGGAGCAGAAGCAGTATTACGTTTACGAGCACTACGTTCAAGCAAGGACTTCGATGCGTACTGGACTTTTCATGAGGATTATGAGTACAAACGAAATCATCAAGCCCTCTATGCTGACGGCGCCGTTCCTGCTACAACGAACTCAAAGGCATCTACTAAAAACACCGGCCAGCTTAAAATAATCAAGTAAACTCTCAACAGACGAAGGAACAGAATAGCAACCACAGCAATCGTTATATCGAAAAATGCAAAAGAGCCACACCCATTTCATTTGGTCTCAATCTTGGATACTGTATGAGGATCACAGGTCCGATTTCCCAGAGTTCCATGATCGCGCCTTCCCGGTGAGGAACAATTCCCGGAAACGGTTGCCCTACTGTAAACTTTGTAAACCCGATGTCTTTCATAATGAATTCTTATTTTTCCGTACAGCCATTCGTGCTTGTTCTATTCGTCGCTGAAAAGGGCATCCCAGTCCATTCGTTTACTGGTCATGTTGACCAGTAGCCCGATATCCTGAAGCCGAATAACCATTGCGTGCTTGCTGACATTTGAGAATCCACCCGCTTCACACATGGCGGCGGCGACAAAGGGCCATTGTTCAAGATACGGTTCTCTAGGGTTGCCACCTTCATCAGTGATGGAATTTCCGACAATGATTGGTTCGGAACCGCAGACCTTCTCGAATGCCGCATGCATCTCTTTTTTAGGCATGAGAAGACAGGAGGCGAAATAGTCAGCCTGCCATTCTATGGGTTTCTTTGCGTCTTTCATCCTGCACACGATGACTTTGGTTTTGGAAACGTCTTTTCCCTGTTCTTTCACATACTGCCTGTGCAACACCCAGTGTCCCACCTCATGACCACAGATAAAGACCAATCGTCCTTCGGAGTTGTTTTCAAAAAGCCTTTCGTTGATGCAGATAGTCTTTGACTCCAGATAGGTGGCTCCCAGGATATCTTTGTTTCCCAGTATTTTCTCAAGATCATCGTAAAGAAGCGTCAACCCCAGGTACCGTTCAATGATTTCCTCCACCGGAATTGGCGGCTTCACCTCATATTTCACCAGGGCCTGGAAATCGTTGATCACTTCGCCAGCCTTGAGAGCGATTGCTTGTTTGGAAATGTAGGGAACCCGCATCTATTTGTCCTCTCAAAAAATAGCCATCGAGAAAAGCAGTATAACCGCCTTTCTCAATGGCTTCAATCAATTTGGCCAATCATGCCGCTGAATCCGCAACCGGCATTTCAGCGAATTCGAGCTGGCAAACACAACTACATCGTGATACGTCAAGGCCCACGCTGTTCCAGACAGTTTCCGATTCCTTGCAAAGGGCGATCCGGCAATCAGAGTATTTTCTGATTTCTTCTACAGCAAAGGAAAAGATTTCATTGCGTTTCGATTCATTAAATCTGTATTTTCCAGATTTGGGGTGCTTATTTCCCGGGAATATCTTCGGTGGGAACATAGGCTGCATGTCCTCCATCATCTGGGGTAAGTCAGGCCCGGTGGTGAAAATACTGTTCCGCATATTGTAAAAGCCTTTTTCGAACCTCAACGTTCCCAGAGTAACTCTCTCTGGTGCAACCTCAGCGAAGACCTCCTTGATCGTATCGGCGTAAGCTTCCTTCCAGCCATGGAACGGAACGATAGGGTCCAGCCTGATTCGCAGAGGGTATCCAGCTTCCTGAACCTTTTTTGCCGCAGCGAGTCGTCTTCTAAAGGACGGCGCCCCGATCTCGAATTTCCTTGAGACAGCGGCGTTGTTCATGCTCCAGGCGATCACCGTATGGCCGTTATGGTCCAAATCCAAAATGTCGCCAACGTTATCGCTCTTCGTCAGCATAAAGAGATAGCCGTTTTTGCTCCTGCCAAACCAGGGAATGAATTCTCTTCCGGCTCTTGTCAAATGATCCAGCGCCAGGGAATCAGCCATTTCACCGGAGTTGAACATGATTGGTGCATGGCTTTCTTTAAGTCTTTTTCCGAGAAGCCTCCTGATTTTATCATATTCCGCTTTAATTGTTATAAATGGAAATGCAGCGCGGTAAGTTAACTTTAAATAGCACCAATCGCACTGATAGAAGCACCCGTTGCTTGCCAGCTTCAACCGATCGAAATGCGGGCACATCATCCGGTCGTCAGGCATGGTGAAAACGTCGACGACATCATTGCCGGCAGGCGAGATATAAAGCAGCTTCTTTCCTGCCAAAATCTTATCCAGCATCGTTTTTTTGCCCTTGAGGATATCGGACGCGGCAACGATTGAATTGGCCTTGCCGTTATCGACGTATTTAACAGGAACGCCCTGGCATTGATTTAGGACATGTTCCGTGGCCGGGTCATCTTTTACTTTCTGATTCACTATAATTTCTTCAGGTGTCCAATTTGTCATTATTTTTTCCTCCAGTTGGGGGTTGACACGGCGGTGGACCCCGAAGGCTGGATAGCCTGAGGGGGTAGATAAGCTATAAGCCGGCTATGGCGTATGCGTGTCGCAAATCATGTGGATTTCTGGCCCTCAATTTGGCACCAGTGCAAACCCTTTTGACTAAGCCTTGCACTTTGCGTCGGCTGTAAGTCGAATATTTCTTTTCCGTATCAAAAGGATCTAATTCCCTTACTCAAGGCAGGGCCTTGACTGGCTCTGCCTTTTTTGATTCTCTCCGGCTACCCCGCATCCTTTATTTATTCGCATTCCGTTCATTGTACAGCCCGCCACAAAACCCTTGACAGGGCTAAAATAAAACTATAAATAAAACTGTAAGTAATTAATCGGAATCATTGCCGCGGATCCTGTTCGGAAGGAAGAAGACCTTATGAAATTGACCCATAAGCAAAAAAAATTCTTGGGATATCTGTCCCGATATGAACAGGAGTGGGGCATGTCTCCATCTTTTGATGAGATATGTTCTTATTTCGGTTTCAGTTCCTACAACACCGTTACAACGTACCTCAATATTCTGGAAAGAAAGGGTTATGTACGCCTTCCGGTTCAAAAGAACCGCAAGCGCGCCATTGAAGTGGTCAGCCCGGTGGAGACGCGGCGTTTTGAACTCCCCTTGTTGGGGAATGTGGCCGCCGGAAAGCCCATTGAGGTCGTAGAAGATACGAGCGCCATTGAAGTTCCCCCTGCCATGGCCGATAAAGGAGACTGTTTCGTGCTGAAAGTAAAAGGAGTATCCATGGAGGAGGATGGTATCCTGGATGGCGATTTTGTGGTTGTCAGAAAGCAGCCGACGGCCGAAAACGGGGATACTGTGGTGGCTCTCATTGAGAATGAAGCCACGGTAAAAAGGTATTATAAAAAAAATGAGCGCGTGGAACTCCGTCCCGCCCACGCCGGGATGGATCCGATCTTGGTCAAAGACGGGGATTTTCGTATCGCCGGAAAAGTTGTAGGGGTTTTGAGATATTATACATAGCCCTTTTCAGACAGGCTCTTCAGGATGAACAGGGCAGGCCCCTCCGGGTTCCTGCCCTGCGCAATAGGAAATGCGGATTTCTCATCGCCATATCATTCATTTTCATGTTCCTGCCCTGCCCATTGCCCTGGCTCGCATATCGTCCCCCGGATTGCGGAACAGGCCTGTTGTTGCAGCCCGGGCGCCATCTGCAAGGGCCGTTGTCCTTTGTGCTTCTCAAGAGGCCGGGCGTTGCGGAATCTTTAAAGGGATGTCCATCGAAAATGCGGAAAAACGCTGCCCCGATCTGACCGTTCTCCCCTATGATCCGGGAGGGGTGGAGAAGGCATGTCATCGACTTGCCAGGGCAGCCATGCAGTATACGCCGGTATGGGAGCTTTCTCGACCCGGACATCTCTATCTGGATCTGACCGGCACAAAACGGCTCTGGGGACATGTGAAGGATACGGCCTGTCGCCTGAAAAAGCAGGTCAGAGAAGATCTGTCTCTTTGCGGGACGATAGGCGTGGCAAGCAACAAAATGGTGTCCCATATCGCCTCCCGTATGATCCCGCCGGATGGCGTGCTTGATGTGGATCATGGCGGGGAGGCAAGTTTTATGGCGCCCTTGAAAGTGCATGTGTTGCCCGGTATCGGGCGTGCCCGCAGGAAAATTCTTATGGAAGAACTGGACATTGTACGCATCCGTGAACTGGCGGCCCTGGATCTGTCTCATTTGCGACTTGTGTTCGGGGGGCAGGCCGGGCTGATTCATGAGAGGGCCCGTGGCATTGATCCTACCCCGGTGTATTCGTCTCCCAAAAAACCGATGATCAGCGAAGAAACGATCCTTTCGCGGGATGAAAACGATGATGCAAGACTCCTGGGGCATCTGTGCCGTATGGTTGAAAAATGCTCCCGCCTGATGCGTAAAATGGAAGTTGTTTCCCGAAAGGCCGGATTGCAGATCCGGTATTCCGATCAGGTGGAACTGAAAAGACAGATTGCGTTGCCTCCTTTGCAATCAGGGGATCTCGATCTCTGCCATTTTCTTGAACTCCTTTTTTTCAAAACATGTCTTCGCAGGACACGCGTTCGGTATATGAAGGTGTGGTTTTGGGATTTTTCTCCGGTCGATCGACAGCTTTCCCTCTTTTCCGTTCCATCCTTTCAGGATAAACAGCGAACCGTGATAACCCGGGCACTGGATCTGATCCGGGATCAATACGGCGATGCATCCATCCAGTATGGGCGAACGTTGGGGCATTGAAGATTGGCGATGCCCGCGGTGAAACCATGGAGTCATTTATCCACCTGAATGTCCATTCCGATTATTCCAGAGGCTGGGGAGTCGCTTCCGTGGAGGGGCTGTGCCTGGCTGCCAGAAGCATAGGGATCAAAAAGCTCGCTCTGACCGATGCCAACGGGCTTTACGGGATGATGTTTTTTCTTGAAAACGCCAGGGAAGTGGGGTTAACGCCGATCCTGGGCAGCGAAATCCTGTTTGATGGGCAGCGGGCAGTCCTGATCGTAAAAAACCGGGATGGGTATGCAAATCTTTGCCGCATCCTTTCCGATCGTCACTGCAGACGCGATTTTGACCTGGTTCAAGCGATTCGAGAACGCCGGCATGGGCTGGTGATATTTTCCGATGATTTCAGTCTGCTGAAGGTTCTCAAACGGGATTCGACAGAGGATCTTTATGTGGAAATGTCTCCGGGTTTTCAAATGGCCCGGTGTTACGCTTTTTCCCGCCACTCAGGGATTCCTCCCTTAGCCACCAACCGTGTGTATCTTCTGGCAAAAGATCAGTTCCGACTCCACCGTATCCTGCGATCGGCGTCTCTCAATACGAAACCGTCCCGGCTTACCGATAACGACCTGTGCCGGGTGCACAATTTTTTAAATCCCCCTCAAGATATGGTGGATCAGTTTCCCCATGCTCCTGAAGCCATTGCAAATACCATCCGGGTGGCGGAATCGTCTTTCACCGATTGGAATTTCGACGAAACCCTTTTTCCTCCCTTCGAAGAGATGGATGGCGAAACCGCTTTTCACAGCCTCTACAGGGCCACTATGGACGGATGCCGAAAGCGTTATGGCGACATCACCCGTGAGGTGAAGGAGCGGGTGGATCATGAAATGCAAATCATCAAGGAAAAAAATTTTGCCCATTATTTTCTGGTGGTTGCGGACATCACCAGAAATGCGGTCCGTTCCTGCGGAAGGGGAAGCGCTGCCGCTTCCATCGTTTCCTATGCCCTTGGAATTACCCATGTGGACCCCATCAGGCACCATCTTTTTTTCGAGCGATTCCTGAATTCGGCCCGCGTTGACCCTCCGGACATCGATGTGGATTTTGCGTGGGATGAACGAGACCGGGTGATCGATTACGCCTTTGCAAAATATGGAAACAGGCGCACGGCCATGGTTGCAAATCATAATGGATTCGGTCTTCGGTCTGCCATACGGGAGGTGGCGAAGGTTTTCGGCCTGACGGATGGTGAGATCAGCCAGGTTACGAAAAAGATCGGATTCGGCCTGCATCTGAAAGGTTCGTGGCGGGAATTGACCCGGGAACCGAGATTGAAAGGGACGCAATTTAAAAAGCCCTGGGACGATATTCTTTCCACGGCTTTCAAGCTTCAAGGTCATTTCAACCATCTCTCCATGCACTGTGGAGGACTGGTCATTGTGCCTGACGAGATACGAAAATATTGTCCTGTGGAAATATCCAATAAGGGCCTGCAGGTTCTCCAGTGGGAAAAGGATTCGGTGGAGGAAGCAGGACTTGTCAAGATCGATATCCTGGGAAATCGGAGCCTGGCCGTTATTCGGGATGCTCTGGAGATGGTTGAACAAAACTATGGGATATCCATTGATTATGCCCATTTCAATCCTGTGGATGATCCGGAGACCGTGAAAATGTTTCATGAAGGAAATACCTTCGGGGTTTTCTATTTTGAAAGCCCCGCTACCAGGCAGGTGTTGACCAAGTTGAAGAGCCTCTTTTCTTTTGAAAAGTATCTTGCCTTGGATCACTTTCATCTCAACGTGGTGGTAACATCGATTATAAGGCCGGCTTCCAATCAGAGTATTCAAACCTGGCTGTCCAGGCTGAAAGGGGAATCGTGGTCGCCGCCCCATCCACTCCTGGAACCGGTATTGCGGGAAACACTGGGAGTCATGGTGTTTCAGGAACAGTTAAGCCAGGCAGCCATTTATCTGGCCGGATTCGATGCGGCTGAGGCGGATACACTCAGAAAAACGGTCAGCAAAAAGCATGCGTGGAAAAAACTGCGGGATTTTCATGCCCGGTTTGTTCAGGGCGCTCTGGAAAATGGCGTGACTTTGGAAATCGCCGAAGAGGTATGGCAGATGATGCTTGGTTTTGACGGATACAGTTTCTGCAAGCCCCATTCCGCAAGTTACACCATGGTGGCCTACAAATCCGCCTATCTGAGGGCCCACTACCCCGCCGAATTCATGGCCTCCGTTCTTTCAAACGGGGGGGGATATTATTCGACCCTCAGTTATATATGGGAGGCAAGGCGAATGGGGTTGAAAGTTCTGCTTCCGGATATTAACATGAGTGAAATAAAGTATATCGGAAGGGACGGAAAAATAAGAACAGGCCTGATGCAGTTGAAAGATCTTCCTGAAGAAGCGGGGAAAAAGATCGTTCGTGAACGGGTTGAAAACGGTTTTTTTTCATCCCTTGGCGATTTTCTTCACCGAGTCGGATCGCGGCTGCACCTTCAGGATGTCAAGATCGTGATTCATGGCGGCTGTTTTGACCGGATCAGTCCCGGTCTTTCCAGATCGGAACTCCTCTGGGAGGCGCTTCATTTTTTTGCGGTAAAAGAAGGGAAAAACAATCCAGGTCTTTTTGACTCCCTTGATAAAACCTTTTCTGCTCTCGATTTCAAGAACCGGCCGCCGGAGCATTCCGGTTATGACGTGCTGCGGCATGAATCCACTGTTTTTGGTTTCATCTTTTCGGTTCATCCGCTGGATATTTGCTGTAATATTTTGAAAAGCATTCAGTATATTCAGGCGAAGGAACTCTGTTTGCACGTGGGGGAAAAGGTCACGGTTGTCGGGAGGCTCGTAACAGGAAAGACAGTGCATACGAAACATAATGACCCGATGAAGTTTATTACGTTCGAGGATGCCACGGGCCTTTATGAAGCGGTTTTTTTCCCGAAAATATATGGTAAATTCTGTCATATGTTGAATGCGGAACGTCCCTACATTCTAAAAGGACGGGTCGCGGAAAGTTATGGCGCCATTCATGTGGTGGTTGACCATGTGAGATTTCTGAATTGATCCATTTTAATCATTTTACTTGAATTTTTATAAGTATTCAGATATAGCAGAAAAATTATTCTGGTTGTAATGTTTGTTTTCTTGTGAGTATGGGATTTTTGAACTGTGAGCGCCTGTAAAAACAGACAGGATGTCCCCATTCAGGGGAAACCTGAATTCTGATTTTCCATCCGGGCGGCTGATTGGCCCGGGGACATTCTTTGTATTTGGGATAAATTTGAATCTTTCCGGTTTTTGCAGGAATCGAGGATGTCGATGAGACAAAACACGCGAAAAGCGATTAACGTTTTAAAGAAACCAAAAGACAGCTCAGATTCTTCTCGACGAAAAGAAGGCGCTCAACCACAAGGAGAAACCACTCTTTTCAGCATCAAGCAACTGAACAAAGTGATCAAGAGAAGTGTGGACCGTTTTTTGTCCATTCAGAATGCTGAAGGATACTGGGTTTTTGATCTGGAGGCAGACACGACCATTCCGTCGGAATACGTGCTGCTTCAGAGGTTTCTGGGCATCCAGATGGCGCCGGATCTCAAGAATCGGCTGTCAAATTATATTCGTGGCAGGCAGCTCGATAACGGGGGCTGGCCGCTCTTTTATGATGGCGATGAAGATCTCAGTTGTACCGTAAAGGCCTACTTTGCCCTCAAAATTCTGGGTGATACGATGGATGCTCCACATATGACCAGGGCTCGAAATCTTATCCTGAGCCGTGGCGGCGCCTCCAGGGTCAATGTTTTTACGCGAATCACCATGGCGCTTTTTGGTCAGATTCCGTGGCGGACGGCCCCGGCTATGCCTGTTGAAATCATGCTTCTGCCAAGATGGTTCTTTTTTCATCTGCACAAGATTTCTTACTGGTCCCGCACGGTGATTGTTCCTCTTCTTATTCTCTATGCCAGACAGCCTGTCTGCAGTCTAGGCTCCGAGGAAAGTATTCCGGAACTTTTTCTGGAACCGGCTCACAAACTTCGCAATGTTGACCGTTACCAGTCCGGAGATCTGGCGAGGAGCCTTTTAATCCTTCTGGACAGAGCATTGAAGGTTGTTCAGCCCTTTATGCCCAAGAGACCGGCCCGAAAAGCGGTGAAGATTGCCGAACGCTGGACGCTGAAAAGGATGGGGGAAGGGGGGTTGGGTGCAATCTTTCCAGCCATGGCAAATGCAGTCATGGCCCTGAAAGAGCTTGGATATCCCAGCGACCATCCCGCTTTTGTGCGCGGTTTGAAATCGATTGAAGACCTGCTGGTTACCCATGGGGAAGAAACCTTCTGCCAGCCCTGTGTTTCTCCCATATGGGATACATGCCTCAGTTTGTCCGCACTGCGGGAGGCAGGGATCCCGGAGGATCATGAAGCGGTTAAAGATTCAGTGGACTGGCTTTTCAAAAAGCTCATAACATCGCGGGGCGACTGGGCCTACCGGGCGTCTGACCTGGAACCCGCCGGCTGGGCTTTTCAGTTTGAGAATACCTATTATCCCGATGTGGATGACACCCCCATGGTCCTCATGGCTCTTCTGCGTGCCGGCGCCATGGACAGGGCGGAATATCGGAATAAGATGGAAAAGGCCGTAAACTGGCTGGTTGGCATGCAGAGTTCGGACGGAGGCTGGGGGTCCTTTGATATTGACAACAACTACCTCTATCTGAATAAGATCCCTTTTGCCGATCATGGGGCCCTGCTTGATCCAAGTACATCCGATCTCACCGGTCGGTGCCTTGAACTCTTGAGCATGCTTGGTTATGGCCTTGAATTTCCGCCTGTTTCAAGGGCCTTGGAATTTCTCAAAAAAGAACAGGAAGATTGTGGCGCCTGGTTCGGGCGCTGGGGGGTTAATTACGTTTACGGGACCTGGTCCGTACTGAAGGGGCTTAAACAGGTGGGGGAGGATATGTCGCAGCCTTATATCCGAAAGGCTGTAGCATGGTTAAAGTCCTGCCAGAACCCGGACAACGGATGGGGAGAAAGCTGTAACTCCTATGCAGGCGTTTCCTTCGCCGGCAAAGGAAAGAGTACGGTTTCACAAACTGCTTGGGCGTTGCTGGGACTCATGGCTGCAGGGGAAGTGAAAAGTACCGCGGTGCAGCGGGGCACCTACTATCTGCTCAATGCCCAGAAGCGCCAGGGGGATTGGGAGGAAAAACTTTACACCGGAACCGGATTTCCCATGGTTTTCTATCTGCGATATCATGGGTACTGCCAGTATTTCTCTCTTTGGGCTCTGGGCGAGTATCGCAGGCTCCGAACCGGTGATAAGACCTGTCAGGACAAGGTCGCGCTTAGTGAACCCGCTGCCTTCTGTCTTACCGCACTTAAAAAGAAGGGATGAATCCGACTATCGGGCTTGTTGTAGCGTTGCCGGCCGAAGCGCGCGTCCTTCTGGGGCGGGGCGTTTGGGAGCGGGCAGACGGAAATCTGTATCGCCGGATCGAATATAAGGAAGGGATGCCCCTGGTTGCCGTCCTCAGTGGGGTCGGCCGGAAAAATGCCGCAATGGCAACAAATTGGCTTATAGCCAAAAAAGTGAGGGCACTGGTATCTCTTGGTGTGGCCGGCGGTTTGGACCCAACTCTTCAGGCTGGGGATATGGTATTTGGAGAAGTTATTTATCAAGATCAGGGCGGACATTATCAGAAGGTCTGGGAGGGGATGCCTGACCTCATGGACGTTATCAGGGAAAGGTTTCGGAATCGAGGGATAAGAGGTTGCGGTGGTGGTATCGTATCGGTGAAACGCCCGGCCCTTTCAGGCAGTGCTAAAAAGAAACTTCGTGTTGAGACCGGCGCCCTTGCGACGGACATGGAGACGGGATCAGTGGCCATGGCTGCCGCTGAATCATCTGTTCCATTTTTTGCTTTTCGAACCATATGTGATCCTGCGGATCGAGAGGTCGGCGCCCTTTTTTTTCGCTGTCTTGATGCCGACGGGCGGATCAAGGCATCTCGAATTGTTCCTGCTCTATTGCGAAATCCTTTACTGATTTCTGATCTGCTGATCTTGAAAAAAGACTTCCAATCGGCCTTGACAGGTCTCCACCACGCGTGGCGGAAGGCTATCCGAGAGATGATCCCCCTCCTTATTGATGGAGAAGACGGGGAACTCTAAAGAGGAGAAAATTGCATGCTGAAATTGAAAACCCTGATGGTTTGTTTCCTGATGCTCCTTGCCGGCAATCTGACGGCATGCGGTTGTCTTGGCGGGGGAAGTGGCGGAGATGCGGAAATCCATGCCACCACCAAGACTACGACAATGGGGCAGGATCTGATAGATCTCAAGAAGGCCCACGATGATGGGATTATCTCTGATAAGGAGTATGAAAAGGCCAAGGATAAAATTTTGAAAGACGCGGACTGATTGTCCTTTATGATGTGCTCGAAATTTTTGCGATAACTTTAACTACTGGTGGAATACTGTTCTATGCGAAAGGAAGATCTTTTGGGGATTCTGTGCAAACTGTTGCAGACCGATATGGAACTTGATTTTCTCGGCAAACTGGAGCCGGAAGATCTGGAGAAATTAATTGCGTGCGTAAGGGACAAGGTCGATCAGAAATAATGGCCAGGAATGAAGAATGGGATGTCGGCGCATTGCTGCGGTTGTCAGGTAGCTATTGGGAGACATGCACGCTGCATGCCGCCGTTAAACTGGATCTGTTTTCCGCTATCGAGGAAGGCAGTTCCCGTCCTGAGCAGATCGCGGAGAGATCCCGCCTTCATTTGAGAGGCGTTACGACTCTCCTAAATGCCCTTGCCGCCATGGGGCTTCTTGTAAAGTCGGGGGAAGATTACGCCAATGTGGAGGCTTCCCGTTCGCTGCTTGTGAAATCTTCTCCTCAGTATCTGGGGCACATGATCATGCATCACCATCACCTGGTGGAGGCGTGGTCTCGACTTGATCAGTCGGTCCGCAGCGGGAATCCTGTCGGCAAAAATGCATCTGAACAGGAGGCTGGAAGGGAAAGCTTCCTGATGGGGATGTTTACTCTGGCCATGGGGATTGCTCCCCGGATTGCAAAGGAGATAGACCTGTCCGGCAGAAAGCATCTCTTGGACCTGGGTGGCGGACCGGGGACCTATGCCATACACTTCTGTCTTGAAAATCCGACCTTAAAAGCGACTATTGCCGATCTTTCGACCACAAGGCCGTTTGCCGAGAAGACGGTGGATCGTTTCAACTTATCGGATAGAATCGATTTTGTTCCAAGCAATTATCTGGAAGATGATCTGAAGGGTCGGTATGATGTTGCATGGCTTTCTCATATCCTCCACGGAGAGGGCCCGGATGGATGCCGGATGATTATTGAGAAGGCGGTTTCCGTTTTAGAAAAAGGAGGCAGCCTGTTCATCCATGATTTCATACTGGATGACAATTCCGACGGCCCTCTTTTTCCGGCCATATTTTCTCTGAACATGCTGGTAAATACAAAAGAGGGACGGTCGTACACGGAGGGTCAGATCAGAACCATGCTGAGTGAGGCGGGACTGTACGATATCATACGGCTTCCTTACCGCGGTCCTAACGAGTCGAGCGTTCTTGTTGCTCGTAATCCGGTTTGATCCGTTTCCTTTAAAACATCCTCCCTATAAAAGTCTCTCCCGGGGTTCCATCCTGCCTTTTCAAACATCTCTATCCAGCCATCAACCCGTTTCTCCCCATAGGCATCCCTCCATGCCTTCAGGATGCGATCGAGAGGAATGTCGGAGAATGTTCCGTGATCCGCCACGTATTCCATGAATTGCTGCCTCTCGGCGTTATAGGGCTGAAACACCGAATCTTCCAAACCGTTGAATTCAAGGGGCGCCACGTTGTGTCTGTCGCACAGTTCCCGGTTGAAGGCAGGGGTTGCCTTTACCCACTGCCCCCTCAGATAGAATTCGGTGAATCCATGAAATACGAAAAGGTTTGACCCGATATATTCAATGAGTTGTCGGGTGGCCAGGTGATTGATCACATCGGCAAAACCTACTCTGGAAGGGATGCCGCATGCTCTGCCAAAGGCACAAAGGAGCGAAGCCTTGCAGACGCAGTAACCTCTTTTACTCTTCAGTACATTGCTGGCGCGGTAATGCTCAGGAAGGTAAAAGGGATAATAAGGATCATACCGGACGCCGTCTCTCACGGCATAATAGAGTTTGATGGCCTGTTCAACCTTATCGGTGCTTCCCTCGCCGATAGTGCTCATGGCGTGCCGTACAATTAGGGGATGATCGCTGTCGATCACAGGGGTGGGCCTGAGATATTTCTGATCAACTTGGTTCATTTACAAAATCGCTCCTTTTTGACGGGTTGCTTGATATGTTTCGATTTTTCCCTTGACACATAGTTACTTTGTAGCCAAAATGTAACCACAATAAAGCTTCTGAACGATTGTATCGTTTTCTCCGTCAACGATCAATTGAAAAAGATATACAGAATGTAACCGATGCGTATCAGTCAAAAGGTGGTTTTGCGTAATATGTCCGATGAGAATGAATCAAAAATACCGCACAAGCCTTCTTCAGAAGAGACAAGGGGGAGGGTCAAATTTGAAGTGTACGGTGAAGAAATGGTGGAGAAAACGGTCAAATTAAGTGGGAACAGCGGCAGGGTCTATTTGCCGCCCGACTGGGTTGGATGTCAAGTGAAAATTATCAGAGTTGATTAAAGCTTTTGGGCAACGAACCGACAAATGAAAAATTTGAAGATACGGAAAATTAAACTGGAAGATGCCGTTGCTATCAGCAGCATTCAGGCTTCTATTACAAAGACATCGGCATTCATTGATTTCGAACAGGTGCTTGAAAGGCAAGCCCACGAAGAGGATGCCAGCCTGGTGGCGGAGTTGGACGGCGAGATTGCGGGTTACATGATCAGCTATATCGTTTTTGGTGGGTTCGGGCTTGAAAAGAGCGCATGGATTGCAACCCTCGGAGTCGATCCCAAATTCATGGGACAGGGAATCGGGAAGAGGCTTGCGGAAGAAATCCTCGATATCTATCGAGGGAAAGGGATCAGGTATATCTTTACCTCCGTTCAGTGGGATTCCGTGGACCTTCTCTCTTTTTTTAAGACCCTGGGTTTTGATCGGAGTAATTTTATCAACCTGAAAAAGGAATTGGATACTTGATTGCTATCCTATGTGGAATCCCGTGAATCATGGGCTTTTTTCCATGGGTGCGGTGGTTCAGCCGTCTTTTTTCCACCTGACCTTCCATGTTTTGACGGGTTCATGGATGCCACGCACCTTAATATCTCCACGCTCCTCAAGATCCACAGGTTCCGTGACATGGCTCGCGGTTCTCTGGCTGATCAATATCTCCCCGGCGTCGGCCAGTGACTCCAACCGCTCCGCCATGTTTACCTGATTTCCTATGACGGTATAGTCCCGGTGTATATCGGACCCTATGTTCCCGACAGTCATATACCCCGTGTTTATGCCTATTCCTACACCGACAGGATGTCCGTAACGCAACCATGCCTCTCTTAAATTCACTATTTTTTTCTGCATTTCAATGGCCATTCTCAGCGCTCGGGTTGCATGATCGTCCATGTGTACCGGATCGCCAAAGAAGATGAGCAGACCGTCCCCTATGATCTTGTTCAAGGTGCCGTCGTATTTGTGTACGGTTTTGATCATTTCACACATGTATTGGCCCAGAAGTTGAAAGATGTCCTCCGGTTCAAGGCTGTCCGTCAGGTGTGAAAAACCTTTAATATCGGTGAAAACCACGGTCATGAATTTCCTTGTGGGTTTTGTTCCAAAGGCGGCGCCGCTGACGAGGATTTTTTCTGCTATTTTGGGTGATAGATATCTTCTGAGATGATTGTACCTTTCCAACTCGATAACCTGTGAGTGGACTTTGTCCTCAAGGTTTCTGTTCATTTGGAGCAGCTCTTCCTGAGCTTTTTGAAGCTCCCCGGTTCTTTCTTCCACCTTTTGTTCCAGTTCGAGATTGTATTCCGCCAATTGGATCTTGGCGGTCCGCAGTTCCTCGTTGGTTATTTTCAGGACTCTGTAGGCATCGTTTCTTTCAATGATGCTTCCCCGCAGCTGATCAATGGTATCTACCAGGCCTTTTCCTGAATCGTTTCGGCTTTTTTTGAACGTGAAAATTTCGGCAAGCCTCTGTTTCCAAGAAAGCCTTTCGTAAGAGATGTTGATGATAATGTAGGGGGCCGAGTAGATAGCTCCTTTTTGCAAAAGAATTTCTTCACCTGTACGTACAGTCTCGGTAATAAGAATAGCCTTCCTGCCATTTATGTTTTCCTGGTTCCGGTTTTCCTCTAATGGAGTGTATTTCCCCAAAAATAGCTCCTCTTTTTCTATCTTTTCGGGGATAAGGATGACACACCTCCCTACTTCCATACGCTGCCCGGTTTCCGGATCAGCCATGGTCATGCTGTTCCCTTCCATTCTCACATTCAAATGGTAATGAGAAAACTCAGGATCGGTGTTAAACAGAATTTCAGGATCATAGGGTACCAGCGGTTGTTCTGTTGAGGCTGGCGGCAGTCCCCATATGGTTGGAATGGAGGCGACAATGCCACGTAGGTAGGCATCGCCGATGTAGTCTTTGTTGCAGTCGAAGTCATCATGGAAGGTTATCTTGAGGGCCGTTCTGATCTTTTTCAGTTTTCTGTCATATTCGGGCTTTTTGATAACCTCTATATCTTTTGTGTCCTCAGAGTTCCTGCAGAAAAAGGGCAGCCTTTTGTATCCGTCGCTAGGGGTTGCAAAAACCCTTGCAAAGTACTCAAATCTTCCCCACGAGCCAAACCTTGCTGAAGAGGCGCCGCATTGAAAAAAAAAGTTTTTTTCCCCTACCATTTCCTTTGCTTTTCGAAAAATTGCGTCAAAGTTTTCAAACGTTGTCCACTCGTCCTCATTCAAGAAGAAATGCTTTGCCGTCGGATAGTTGTCCTTGGGAAAAGGGACGCTATCGAAGAGAGCTCCAATGCTGCCGAGTCTGTACCTGACATAGGTCGCGATGATCTTGGTATTCCTGTTGCTGACACAGTCCTTGCGGCTCATATGTTTCATCCGGAGGAAAGAAAGAAAAATGAAAGCATTTCGCTGGAATAAATCGCAAACAAACTGATGAAAAGAAGTGAGTTAAGAATAATACCATCGTTGATTGGTTGCTTCAAGCAATCTTTTAAGCAATTCTGGTTTGTGGGTGGTCAATGCGGAAATAATAGGCGCATATCTATTTTAACCCTTGACAATAAAATGGTTTTATATAATATGTGCATAACAAATCGGGACGTAGCGCAGCCTGGAAGCGCACCTGAATGGGGTTCAGGGGGCCCGGGGTTCAAATCCCCGCGTCCCGACCAGAAAAGACAATAAAATAAGCAGGTTAGCAATTCGCTGATCTGCTTTTTTTTTGTGTGTGAGACTACTTCCTGTATTCTGAAAATCGGCTCATAAACCGGAGTGGGGAGCTATTGAGCATGTAAAAAGGCCCGTAAGTAGTTACCGTTACTTACGGGCCCGATTGTTTTGCTCATGGAGGCGGCAATCGGATTTGAACCGATGAATAACGGTTTTGCAGACCGCTGCCTTAGCCACTTGGCTATGCCGCCTATGTTTAAAATTATGGAGCGGGAAACGGGACTTGAACCCGCGACAATCACGTTGGCAACGTGAGGCTCTACCACTGAGCTATTCCCGCCCAATCTTTCCACATATTACAACATCCGCAGAATTTGTCAATAAAAAATTGATATTTTCAGGGATCCTGAATCATTGTTCTGCTCGCCGCAGGCACTGTTTAAAAAGGCCTTCTTTCATTAAGTAAAGCCTGCGCGGAGGAGCTTATTTGCCATGATCGCCGACCGATGGTGGTCGCGAAAGCCTCTATAGATATTCTTGGCGCAAAGGGAAGAAGACCTCCACTACCACGGAATCCTCCAAGACTTCCACCGCATGTTCCATTCCCCCCGGGACGTTCCAGCTGTCTCCATTTGTCGCATCAAATGTCTTATCGCCGATTCTGAATTTCAAATGGCCCGCGATAAGGTAGCCTGTCTGTTCATGGGGATGGCTATGTGCAGGCAACATGGACCCCTTCTCTAATTTGAACTCACAAAGATGCGTTTTCTCTCCGTGAACGAGCGACTTCAGCTGAACGCCTTTTGCCGGCTTCAGATAACCTGAATCGGTTTTCTTTTCAAACATCTTTTTCGCCTCCATTCATTTCAGGAACAGAAGAATTCAAAAAGTTTCCGTCTGTTCAGATGGGTTGCTGTTGGTTGCCCTACGCTGTATCAGTTGTACCACCTGGAGGTCAGGGGGTGGAAATTGGAAAGTTGAGATGCAAGCGGGCGTTATCCATCTGAACTCTTCGCAGCCCAAGGCCCTGGGTTTTCCGCCTTTCCAGAGGCAATCAAAAAAGTGCAGAGATACCTTTTTGTGCTCATATTCGTGATCCATGGATAAAACAACGTTGCTTACATTGACGCACAGCCCCAGTTCTTCCAGGATTTCTCGTCTGAGACACTCTTTGAGGGATTCACCCTCTTTCAGTTTTCCTCCGGGGAATTCCCATAAACCTCCAAGATGACTCCCGCGTGGTCGTTTTGAGATGAGAAGTTCCGACCCCTTCCATATGATTCCTGCTGCAACGTCCACATGGGGCTTATTTTTGATTCCTATCCCGGCATCCTTCATATGTAGATCTATTGACCTCCGACCCCTTCCAGTCTCAATCTCAGATAGGCATCTGAAGCCTCTTCATTGTCCGGGGCTATGTCTATAACCCGCTTATAAGCACTTACCGCTCTTTTTATGTCATTGTTCTTTTCACTAAGCTTTGCCAACTGCAACAGAAGCGTTACGTCATCAGGTTTCAATGAAAGGACCTTTTCCATCTCGAGGATGGCCGCTTTTTCGTTGGAGGTTTTGAGGTAAGCAACGATCAGATACTCTTCTAGTTCCGCTTTTTTTGGATAAGCATGGGCCGCCTTTTGCATGATATGTATGATATCGGTATAGAGACCTTTTTTGTTAAGTTCATCAAACATATCCTGAAGCAGAGGCGAAATATCCTCGGGGGGTTTTGCAAGGAGTTTTTCCATTTCCTCTATGGCGAGCCTCTCTCTGCCTGTCTTTAAGTAGGCCGTGATCAGATATGTCATGAGATCCGTGCTGTCAGGCGTCGATTTAAGGCCTTGTTCAAAAAGAGGAATGACATTTTCAAAATCGGATTTTTCTTTCAGGTGATCAAAAATATATTGGTAGGCATCCATTTCACCGGGGTTGATAGCTTGAATGATGTGTGCCTCCTTCAAAGCCATATCCGTATTTTTCTGTTGTTTGTAGATGTCAAACAGAATGCCGTGGGCTGCTGCGTCTCCCGGTTGTAAGATAATGTATTTATTGAAATAAAACAGGCTTTTTGTCAGGTCGCCTGTTTCATATTCCAATACCCCCAGGTTATACAGTATGGTTTGGTTGTCTTCCTGGAGGGATAGCATCCGGTGGTATATG